>JAABPT010000149.1 GCA_011391855.1 Burkholderiales bacterium | reverse complement strand
GATGTAGAAGGCCTCCTCGTGCACGATCTCGTCGATGCGGTGCATGGCGGCGCGGCGCTTCTCGGAGTCCAGGTCGTGTTCGTAGATGCGCACCAGCTCGTCCACCTCGGCCGTGCCGAAGCCCCAGATATTGTTGTTGTTGTTGGCGTTCTTGAATTCGGTGTGCAGATACTGGCGCGGCTGCGGATAGAAGCCCGTGGTGCGGCTGGTCACCGTCATCTCGTATTTGCGCTCCAGCCCGCGCTCGAAGGCGGTGCCAGGCTCCAGCAGCCGCAGCCGCATGTCCACGCCAGCGCGGCGGAATTCCTGCTGCATCACGGTGAGGTGACGCTCCAGCCCCTTGCTGCCGTAGATGACGGTGAAGCTGGCCTTCTCGCCGCGCTCGTTGACGAGCACGTCGTCGCTGTCGGAGCGCATGAAGACCAGGCCGCGCAGCACGTTGACGAAGCGGCCCCAGACCGATTGCGAGCGCAGTTCGGCCGGTCGGCGGTAGCCGGCGCGCGCCAGGTGTTCCCGCGCGTTCGCGGGGTCGAAGCCATAGGGCTTGATGCGCGGGCTGGCAAATTCGCTGCCCTCGAAGAACGAGGTCATGCGCACGAATTCGCCGTACATCAGGTTCTGGTTCACACGCTCGAAATTCACCAGGTACTGCATGGCCTTGCGGAAGTCCTTGTTCCTGAAGATCGGCGCCTCCAGGTTCATGTGCAGGCCGTACACGCCGCTGGGCCAGTCGGTCATGATGCGGGCGCGGTGCAGCCAGCCATTGCGCACGGCGGGGAAGTTGAAGTCCTCGTTCCACGACCGCGCCGAGGTGCCTTCCATCATGTCCAGTTCACCGCGGCGCAGGTAGTCCAGGCGCCGCTCGGTGGGGATGACGCGCAAGTGGATACGGTCGAAGTTGTACAAACCTTGGAAGCGGCGCTTGCCGTCGCCCCACCACTTGGGCACCCGTTCGAAGGTGACCGATTCGCCGCGCACCAGGTCCTTCACCACGTAGGGGCCCACCGCCACCTGCGGCTGGTTGGTGGTGCGTTTCACCCATTCAGCGTCCAGCACGGTGGCGTGCGCCGGCGTGGGGAACAGGCCGGCATAGTCGGACAAGGGTCGCCAGCTCGGCTTGGTGCCCACGATGCGCAGCGTGAACTCGTCGATGGCGTCCACCGACTCGTAATACTGCTTGGCGTAGTTGTTATAGAAGGGGTCGACGATGTGCGGCGAGCTCATCATCTGCCAGGTGAAGACGTAGTCGCGCGCCGTCACCGGCTTGCCGTCGCTGAAGCGGGCGTCGCGGTCGAGCTTGAAATACAGCGTGCGCTGGTCGTCCATCACCGCCCAGTGCGTGGCCAAGAGCGGCATGAAGCGGTCGGTCACCGGATGGCGCTGCACAAGCCCGAAGCTCATGGTGAAACTGCGGTTCCAGGAAGCGAAGGCATCGTTCGAATTCGGGCCCATGAGGCGAAAGGTCAGCGGGTAGCTGCCCATCGACTCGTTGAGCGTGCCGCCGCGCAAGGCCTTGGCTGAGCCGATGGGCGGGTCATCCTCGTTGGTCTGCCAGACGATGCCCGGCGGCAGGGTCGCGCGCGCGGCCGGCGATGCAGGCGCAGCGGACGCAGCGCTGGCTGCGGGCGCCGGCGGTGCGGCCGCCAAAGCCCCCGCGCAGAAGGCAGCCAGCGCCCACCCGGCAAAGGTGGCCGCGGCCCGGCGCCTCAGGCGCCCCACCCCTTCACTCATAACGCGCATACCGCTTGGGATCGAAAGCCTCGCGCACCGACTCGCCGATGAACACCACCAGCACCAGCGTCACCGTCAGCGCGCCGAAGGGCGCCAGCGTCAGCCACAGCTTGCTGCGGTTTTCCAGCTGCAGCGCCTGGTCGATGAGCTCGCCCCAGCTCGGCGTGGGCGCCGGCAGGCCGTAGCCCAGGTAGTCCAGCCCGGTGAGCGTGAAGATGGCGCCGACCACGGCGAAGGGGGTGAAGGTCACCAGCGGCGTCAGGCAATTGGGCAGCAGGTGGCGAAAGACGATGCGCAGGTGCGAAGCGCCGTAGGACTTGGCCGCCAGGCAATATTCGCGCGTCTTCTCGCGGTACATCTCGGTGCGCATGAAGAAGGTGATGCCGATCCACTGGAAGATGGCCGTGATGCCCAGCAGCATCCAGAAGCTGGGCTGGAACAGCGCCGCCAGCACGATCACCACGTACAGGAACGGAATCGCGATCAGCACCTCGATGATGCGCTGGCTGATGATGTCGAAGCGCCCACCCAGGTAGCCCTGCAGGCTGCCCACCACGGTGCCCAGCAACTGGCCCGAAAGCACCAGAAAGAGCGCGAAGAAGATCGAGATGCGAAAGCCGTAGAGCAACCGCGACGCGACGTCGCGGCCCTGCGCGTCGGTGCCGAGAACGTGGCCGCGCGCGGCGTCGGGCGCATTCGGCGGCGCCTGGCCCAGGTGGGCGATGGAAGGCATGGCGCCGCTGCGCGCCAGGCCCACCAGCGTGCCGGTGGCCGACTTCGCCGGGTCGGCCAGCAAGGCCGCCAGACGGCCTTCGTGGATGGCATCGGCCAGTTCGTGCAACTGGTCGCGGCGCGCCAGGCGTTCGGCGGTCTGGGCCTGCCCGGCGGCGAGCGCCAGCTGGATCTCCTGCAGGATCTCGTTGGCCCAGAAGTCGTTCTGGTACGGGTCCCAGGGGATGGGCGGCATGACCACGAAGTGGTCGCGGTTCGGGTACTTCGCGTCGATGGCGGCCAGCGCCGCGGCGTCCGCGCCGGCGGCCACCGCCGCCGCGCGGTCGCGGCCGTGCATGAACCTTTCGGCCTGCCATTCACGCTGCAGGCGCAGATATTCGACCTCGATTTCGCTCGTGCTCCAGGCCGGCGGAGGCGCCTGGCCGAAGCGGCTCATCTCGACATAGCGGAAGGTGGGAAAGTGCCACTCGCCCTGGTAGCTGACCATCAGCGCCCGGCTTTCGGCCAGGTAGGGCGCGAAGATCGACAAAACGATGGCCGTCATCAGGATCAGGAACGACCACCAGCCGCGCTTGATCTGGCGAAAACGGTGCAGCCGCTTGCGCGTGACGGGGTCGAGCGTGATCCAGGCCATGCGTGACCGCCTCTGCGCCTACTCGAACCGCACGCGCGGGTCCACCAGCGCCACGGCCAGGTCCGACACCAGGTTGCCCAGCATCAGCAGCACGCTGGAAATGACCAGGAAGCCCAGCACGATGGGAAAATCGCGCGTCTGGATGGCCTCGAAGGCGAGCAGCCCCACGCCCTGGATATTGAACACCCGCTCGATCAGGAAGCTGCCGGTGAGGAAGATGCCCAGCAGCCCGCCCACCGTGGTGGCCATGGGGATGAGCGAATTGCGCAGCGCGTGCACGAACACGGCACGCTTCCAGCTCAGGCCCTTGGCCAGCGCTGTCTTCACATAGTCGGCGCTCATGTTCTCCAGCAGGCTGTTCTTCATTAGCATGGTCGTCACCGCGAACGAACCCGCCAGATACGCCACCAGCGGCAGCACCGAGTGCCAGACGATGTCGAGCCAGCGCTGCGCCAGTGGCAGCTCGGCCGCACCGGCCGACATGAAGCCGCCCAGCGGGAACAGCTCCCAGCGCACCGCCAGCAGGTTGCTCAGCACGGCGCCGAGCGCGAAGCCGGGCACGGCGTAGCCGACGAAGATGAGCACCGAGGTCAGCGTGTCCACCCGCGTGCGGTGGCGGATGGCCTTCAGGATGCCCAGCGGAATGCAGATGCCGTAGGTGAAGAGCGCGGTGATGATGCCGTAGTACACCGACACCGGCAGCCGGTCGGCAATGACGCGCGTCACCGGTTCGTTGTAGCGGAACGAGGTGCCCAGGTCCAGCCGCACCGTGTCGGCCAGCCAGGTGGCGTAGGCCACGGGCAGCGGCTTGTCGAAGCCGTAATACTCGCGCAGCCGGGCCAGTTGTTCTTCGGGAATGTCCAGCTGCACGCGGGCATTGGCGCCGCCACCGCCCCCGCCCCCGCCCCCGCCCACTTCGCCGCCGCCGCCGGCGCCGGCCATCGTCATGCGCAACTGGTCGATCTGGCCGCCGGGCACGAACTGGATCAGCAGGAAGGTGGCAAAGGTGATCCCCAGGAAGGTGGGGATCATCAACAGCAGCCGGCGCGCGACATAGTCGCGCAGCGCTTCGGCGCGCGACTTCACGCAGCGGGCTCCGCAGGACGCACCGCGCCGCAGCGGCGGCGCTGCGGCAGGATCGAAGGCTCGCGACGGGTGCTCATGACTCGAAATGCTGGCGCATCTTGGCCGCCTGCCGACTCATGGTATTCCTACCCCGTTGTGCAGTGGCCGGGCGCGGACCACCAGTGCGATGATGTCCTTCTTTGCCACAGGAGTCCGAAGTGCTGCCACGAATCATGCTCGCCCTGGCTCTCGTTCTGGCATCCGGCACAGCGCTGTCGACGATGACCGAATGCCAGGCCGATTGCGAGACCCAGTACAAGGCCTGCTCCACGAACCGCAAGATGAGCGAGAGCAACTGCCGCGCCCAGTACGAGAAGTGCCGCAAGGCCTGCGCCAAGAAGGCCGGGAGTCCGTCACCGACTTGAGCCGTGCAGGCCGGCCGCAAAGCACCGGGTGCGGGCGCGATCAGTCTGCTGCGCTCGCTGCGCGCGCGACGCCGGCCTCCTGGGCTGCCTTGAGTTTGTCGACCACCTCCGCCTGCTGCGCGCGGCCACGTTCGACCTGGCCGGCCTGCAGGGCCCCGACGGCGGCGCTGCCGCCCGCCACCTCCGCCCCGCAGCCACTCAGCGCCACCAGTACCACCTGGGTCAGCAGGGCCAGCGTCACCGACATCGCGGCTGTGCCGCGGTCCTTGGTCGAGAGGGTCATCGGGGTCATTGCGTGCCTCGCCACGGGAGTCCAGGAAGCCCCCTTCGCGCCGCCATTCTCGGCCCAAGCGGGCGCATCCTGTGGAGAGCGACCGCTTGGCCACCGCCCAGTGCCGGCATTCCGCCACAGCGCGCGCGGCTTTCGGGCTTTCGTTCGCGCGACTCGCGCCATGCCGCGGGAGACCGTCACTCGTCGCCACCCCGGCCCGGTCATCGCGCCGTTCAGGTGCCTTGCACATACGGGTTGCTGCGGCGCTCGCGCCCGAAGGTGCTTTCAGGGCCGTGACCCGGAATGAAGACGGTGTCGTCGCCCATCGGCCACAGCTTGCCGGTGATGCTGTCGATCAGCGTGTCGGTGTCGCCCCCGGGCAGGTCGGTGCGGCCGACGCTGCCGGCGAACAGCACGTCGCCGACGAAGGCACGCCGCGCCTCTTCGCTGTGGAAGACGACATGCCCCGGCGTATGCCCCGGGCAATGGCGCACCGCCAGCGTGCATTGCCCCACGGGCACCGTGTCGCCGTCGTGCAACCAGCGCGTGGGCGTGAAGGCCTCGGCCG
>JAABPT010000148.1 GCA_011391855.1 Burkholderiales bacterium | reverse complement strand
CCGCCGCCGGGCAGCGGCCGGTCGTTGACGGCCACCACGGCGTCGCCGATGCGCAATGCATCGGGCGCGCCCTCGTCGGCCCAGACGACACGCCACTTCTCGTCCATGCCCGTGACCTGGCGGAACAGCGCCAGGTCGGCCTGCGGCAGTTGCTGGCGCAAGGCATGCACCGACAGCAGCACGAAAGGTTCGATCTCGCCCGTGGCGTGGCACAAGGCCTCGGCCGCCCAGGCCACTTCCACCGCCGCGGCACGGAATTTCACTTCCTGCTCGAAGCGCTTCTTGAACAGGTCGCGCTCGAAGGCGCGCTCGTCGGCCACCTGCGGCCACGCCGCGCCGGCCGCGGCCAGGGCGAGCGCTGCGGCCAGGCCGGGCCGGAGGAGGAACGAAGCGCACCGCATGGCAGCGATTCTGTGCCGCCCGCGGTTCAGAACACGAGCGCGGCGACGAAGATGCCGAGCATCATGAACGCAATCACCACCTTGGCCAGCAGCCCGGCCATGATGCCCAGCCAGGTGGCCACACCCACCTTCAAGGCCTGCCCGTGTGCGTTGGCGTCGGCGCGGCGCGCCAGGTATTCGCCGGCCGCCGCCCCCACCAGCGGCATGAAGAGCACGCCCACCAGCCCCATGAACAGGCCCACCACGGTGCCCAGCGCTGCGCCCCACAGCGCCTGCCGGCTGGCACCGGCCTTCTGCGCGCCCAGCAGTCCGGCCACGTAGTCCAGCACCCAGGACAGCACCGCCAGCACGGTGACCACCGCCAGCGTGGTGCCGCCGACGCGGCTGAAATCGTCGATCCAGGCCCCCAGCACGATACCGGCCAGCACCAGCGCCGTGCCGGGCAAGGCCGGCAGCACGGTGCCGGCCACTCCGGCCAGGATGAGCACCACCACCAGCAGCCACCACAGCGTCGTCATCGTCGAACCTCCCTCGAAGCCAGACCCGGATCATGCCTGCCCGACAGCGGTGCACCCATGGCGGCTGTGGCCTTGCGCGTGGCCGCTTGGGGCCGCGCCACGCATGCGCCACACTACGCAGCGTGGCGCAAGGTGCGCCTAACCTGAAGAGGAATCGAAATCATGAAGCATTGGCTGATCGTCGTCCTGGTGGCCGCGGTGGCTGCCGCCTCCGTGCCGAACGTGGCCGAGGCAAAGCGCTTCGGCGGCGGCGGCTTCAGCGGCATGCAGCGCAACATGCCGGCCAAGACCGCGCCCAACGCACCGCCCCCGAAGCCGGCCACGCCCGCGCAGCCGCAGCAGGCCGCGCCGGCCAACGCCGCGGCCGCCGGCGCCGCGCCTGCGGCTGCAGCCGCCAAACGGTCCTGGATGGGCCCCATCGCCGGTCTGGCCGCCGGCCTGGGCATCGCTGCGCTCATGAGCCATCTCGGGCTGGGTGAGGCCTTTGGCAACTTCCTGATGTTGGCGTTGCTGGCCGTGGCCGCGATCTTCCTGGTGCGCTTCGTGATGCGCCGCATGTCCGGCGGCGCGCCGGCGCGCGGCCCGGCGCTGGCCGCCGCTGGTGCGCCCGCGGCGGCGCCCTGGCAGGCACCGGCACCCAGCGAGCGTCGCGGGCTGGACACCGCGCCCGCCATGGCGGGTCCGTCCGCCAGCTCGTCGCCTGTGAGCGCAGAGCCGGTCGCGGCCGAGCCGGTCCCCGCCGCAGTGACTCCGGCCTTCGTGCCCGCGTCTTTCGACAGTGAAGGCTTTTCGCGCATCGCCAAGATGATCTTCATCCGCATGCAGGCCGCCAACGACAGCGCCGACCTCGACGACCTGCGCCGCTTCACCACGCCCGAAATGTTCGCGTCCGCCCGGCTCGACATCCAGGAACGCGGCCCGTCCGAGCAGAAGACCGACGTGGTGCGCGTGGACGCCGAGGTGCTGGACGTGGCCAACGAAGACGATCGCCAGATCGTCAGCGTGCGTTTCCACGGCCAGCTGGTCGAGGAAGCCGGTGCCGCGCCGGTGGACTTCAGCGAGGTCTGGCACCTGGTCAAACCGCTGGACGACAGCCGCAGCTGGGCGATTGCCGGTATCGAGCAGAGCCACTGAACGCACCGCGATATCGACTGCGAACGAAGGGGCCTGCGGGCCCCTTCGCCATGTGGCCGCGCGCTGACGGCCAGCCAGGATGTATCCCCTGCGCATCGTGCAGGCGCTGCCGGTCCTCACCCTGGCCCCGGCCTTGACGTGGCGCGAAGGCACCTGCGGCGAAGAAGCGTGTCGTGAAGAAGGCCGCAGCGCGAGAGTTGGCGGCCGTCAGCCCAGCGGCCCTGCACAGGACCCTCTTTGCGCGTTTCGGCGGCCCTGTGCACCTGCGCGCTGATGACCGCGTCAGGGGATCAACTGCACCGGCGGTGCCAGCGCGGCATGTTCGGCCAGCCAGCGCTCGGCCGCCGCGCCGTCGCCTTGCGAGGGATGGAAGTCGGCCCGCAAATAGCGCCGCCAGGGCCTAAAGCCCAGCCGCGCCAGCCCATGGCGGCCGAACAGCAGCCGCCAGCCGCTGACCCAGGTGGCAGGGCGCCACCAGCTGCCGTCGCGCCACAGGTTGGCCGCTGTCTGGCGCAGCACGTCGGTGACGAAATACCAGCTCACGAGGCGGAAGATGCGCACGCGCCACTCATGATTGCCGCCCAGCGCCTGGTACAGGTCGAAAGCCGTGCTGCGGTGCTCGCTTTCCTCGCTGCTGTGCCACAGCCACAGGTCGCGCAGCCGCGGCTCGGCACCTTCCAGCGCCTGCGGGTGGGCCAGCAGGTGCTCGGCGAGGATGGCGGTGAAATGTTCGGTGGCCGCGGTCACGGCCAGCCAGTGGCGCGGGTCCACGCCTTCCAGCCGCTGGCGCCGGCGCAGGATGCGCGTCTCCCAGCGGTTGACCAGGCCTTGCTGCGCCAGGTGGCCGTTGAAGAGTTCGTGGATGCGCCGGTGCGTGGCCTCCTGGCCGATGAAGGCCTGCACCTCGCCGGCAAAGCGCTCGCGCTGCTCGGGTGGAAATGCCGCCAGCCCCAGGCGCATCGAATCGATGAAGACCTGCTCGCCGGCCGGGAAGCTCATCGACAGCGCGTTGAAGAAAGCGGTGCGAAAGGCGTCGCCGCCGTTCCAGTGGCGCCCGATCGGCGTGCGCAGGTCGATCAGCAGGCGGCGAACGACCAGCGGGCTCATTTCAGCCACTGCCTCGCGTTATGAAACATGCGCATCCAGGGGCTGGGGGCCGAGAGGTCGCCGTCGCCGCGGCAGCTCATCTGCACGTTGCGGAAAACTCGCTCGGGGTGCGGCATCAGGGCGGTGAAACGGCCGTCGGCGGTGGTCACCGCCGTCAGGCCGCCCGGGCTGCCGTTGGGGTTGGCGGGATAGGCCTCGGTGGCCTGGCCGTGGTGGTCGACGAAACGCATGGCGCGGTGCACGGCCGCGGCGTCGCCGCGCTGCGAGAAGTCGGCATAACCCTCGCCGTGCGCCACGGCGATCGGCAGGCGGCTGCCGGCCATGCCGGTGAAGAAAAGGCTGGGGCTGGCGAGCACCTCCACCAGCGACAGCCGGGCCTCGAACTGCTCGCTGCGGTTGCGCGTGAAACGCGGCCAGGCCTGCGTGCCGGGGATCAGCGGGCTCAGCGCAGCCATCATCTGGCAACCGTTGCACACGCCCAAAGCGAAGGTGTCGGGGCGGCCGAAGAAAGCCGCGAAAGCCTCGGCCAATGCCGGGTTGAAGAGGATCGATCGCGCCCAGCCTTCGCCCGCGCCCAGCGTGTCGCCGTAGCTGAAACCGCCGCAAGCGACGAAGCCCTGGAACTGTTCGAGCCGGGCGCGGCCGGCCTGCAGGTCGGTCATGTGCACGTCGAAAGTGTCGAAACCGGCCAGCGCCATGGCGCAGCTCATCTCGACCTGCGAATTGACGCCCTGCTCGCGCAGGATGGCGAGCTTGGGCCGCGTCAGGTGCACGGCGGGTGCGGCCGGCGGATCGAAGCTCAGTTGCACGTGCAGGCCCGGATCGTCGACCACCCCGGCAGCGGCATGTTCGGCGTCGGCACAAGCGGGGTTGTCGCGCTGGCGCGCGATGCGCCAGCTGACCTCGTCCCACTGCTGGTGCAGCGTCTGCAGCGGTGCGCTGAACTGGCACTTCGTATCGCGCCAGACTTCGACCACGCCGCGATCGTTGGTCTTGCCGATGAAGTGTGCGTGGCGCGAAAGCCCATGCTCGCGCAGCGTGGCCATGGCCTCGTTGCGCACGGCGGTGGGCACCTGCACGACGACGCCCAGTTCTTCGTTGAACAGCGCCTTCAGCGTGAGTTCCTTGCGCCGCTCGCCCACCTGCGCGGCCCAGTTCTTGGAATCGCCGTATTCGGCACGGCTGTCGGCGATGCCGTCGCCTTCGGTGACCAGGATGTCGACATTCAGGCTCACGCCCAGGTGGCCGGCGAAGGCCATCTCGCACACCGTCGCCCACAGGCCGCCGTCGCTGCGGTCGTGGTAGGCCAGCAGGTGGCCTTGGGCACGCAGCGCGTTGATGGCAGCCACCAGCGACTTGAGCACTTTCGCGTCGTCGAGGTCGGGCACGCCGTCGGCGTTGTGGCAACCGAACTGGCCCAGCACCTGCGCCAGCATCGAGCCGGCCATGCGGTGGCGGCCCTGGCCCAGGTCGACGAGCACCAGCGTGGTGTCGCCGCACGCGGGGCCGCCCGGTGGCGCGTCGACGGCTCTCAGCTGCGGCGTGAGCGTGCCGCGCACGTCGTCCAGCGTGGCGAAGGCGGTGACGATCAGCGACACCGGCGCCGTCACCTGCTTGGGGGTGTCGCCACTGAGCCAGCGCGTGCGCATCGACAACGAATCCTTGCCCACCGGTATGCCAATGCCCAAGGCGGGGCACAGCTCCAGGCCGACCGCGCGCACGGTGTCGAATAGCGCCGCGTCCTCGCCCGGCTCGCCGCAGGCCGCCATCCAGTTGGCGCTGAGCTTGACGCGGCTCAGTTCGATGGGTGCGGCCAGCAAATTGGTGAGGGCCTCGCCCACCGCCATGCGGCCCGAGGCCGGCGCCGTGGCCGAGCCCAGCGCGGCCAGGGGCGTGCGCTCGCCCATGGCCATGGCCTCGCCGCGAAAACCGGCGAAGTCGGCCAGTGTCACGGCACAGTCGGCCACCGGCACCTGCCACGGGCCGACCATGGGGTCGCGATGCGTCAGGCCACCCACCGTGCGGTCGCCGATGGTCACCAGGAACCGCTTGCTGGCCACGGTGGGGTGGCGCAGCACGTCCAGCGCCACGGTGGCCAGTTCCACGCCGGTCAGGACCAGCGGCGTGCCCGGGCGCGGCACGCGTTGCACGTCGCGGTGCACGCGCGGCGGCTTGCCCAGCAGCACCTCCAGCGGCATGTCGATGACGCGCTGTCTTTGCCCGTCAGCGCCGGGCCCGTCTTCCACCACCAACTCACGGTCGGCCGTGGCCACGCCGACGACAG
>JAABPT010000147.1 GCA_011391855.1 Burkholderiales bacterium | reverse complement strand
CTCGCCGGCCGGCAGCATGGCGCGGATGCGCGAGGTGCTGCCGTCGTCCTCGGTGGCGGGCAGGCAGATGATGGCCTTGCCGCCCGGTGAGCGCGAAGCCCCCTGCAGGAATTCGCCCTGCGCGGCCAGGCCGCCGTAGAAGCTGCCGTTGAACTGGTCGGCGCAGACCTGGCCTGTCAGGTCCACGGCGAAGGCTTGCGTCACCGACACCAGCTTGTGCTGCGCGGCCAGCACGGCCGGGTCGCACACCACTTCCATGGGCTGGAAGCTGAACAGTGGGTTGCGGTCGATCAGGTCGTACAGCCGCCGCGAGCCCATGGCGAAGCTGGTCACGATCTTGCCCGGCTGGTGCGTCTTGCGCCGGCCGGTGAGGATGCCTTTTTCCAGCAGCGGAATGATGGCGTCGGTGATGACGTCGGAATGGATGCCCAGGTCGCGGCGGTCGGCCAGGTATTTCAGCGCCTCGTTGCTGAAGCGGCCCAGGCCCACCTGCAGCGTGGAGCCGTCGTCGATGATGCCGCCGATATAGCGCGCGATGCGCTCCACCACCTGCTCCTGCGTGGCGGGGTGCGCGTATTCGATGATGGGCGTGTCCACCGGCACCAGGTGGTGGATCTGGCCCACGTGCAGCGTGGAGTCGCCCATCGACCGCGGCATGGCCGGGTTGACCTCGGCGATGACGAGCCGCGCCCGCGCCACCGCGGCCGGGATCACGTCGACCGAGACGCCCAGGCTCACGTAGCCGAATTCGTCGGGCATGGAGACCTGGATCAGCGCCACGTCGACGCGGATGCGCCCGATGGCCATGAGCTGCGGTACGCGGGCCACGGAAATCGGCACGTAGTCGGCCAGGCCGCTGCGCACCGCGGCACGCATGTCCTGGCCCACGAAGAAGCAGCGGTGCCGGAAGCGCGAGAGCGGCTCACCGCTCATGCTGTGCGGCACGGCGTTGTCGGTGAGGAAGTGCACCAGTTCCACGTCGGCCGGTGCCGGCGACAAGCCTTCCAGCGCCGCCACCAGCGTGCGCGGCGTGGCGCAGGCGGTGCCCACGAAGACATGGTCGCCGGAGCGCACGTTTGCCAGCGCCTCGCTGGCGGTGCCGATCTTGCCGGCGCAGGCGCGCAGCCGCGGGTCCAGGGCCGGCGGCGTGCCGCCAGGCGCTTCGGCGTCTTCGGGCGCGTCGGCCGTGTCGCCAACGAAGCCATCACCGAAACCGGCCTGCCAGGCTGCGGCCAGCCGCGCCAGCAGGTTCCACGCGCCGCCTTCGGCAGTGGTGTGGGCGTGTGCGCCGGCGGGCGTGGTGCCTGCGGGCTGGCTGCCGCCGGCTTCGGGGATCGGGTCGGGTGTTTTCATTCTGCGCCCCCAGTGGCGGTGACGGGCAGGGCCGCAAGCGTTGCGTGCACCGGCGCGGGTTGTGACTGTGTGGCCTGTAAATGTGCGGGCTGTGAATGTGCCGCCTGCACCTGTGCGGCCTTCGGCTGTGCAGCTTGCGGTGCCGCGCCGGGTTCGGCCAGCGTTTGGCGTGCGTACTGGTAGCCCTGCTCAACGATGTGGTCGAAGCGGCTCCAGTCGAGCATGCCCACGCGTTCCAGCGGCGGGTTCAAGTACAGGTCGGTGAGCCGGCGCGCCTGGCGCTCGCGCGAGGTGCTGTACAAAATGGTCACGTTCATCAAGTCGGCCGCCAGCGTCGGCAGCCGGTAGCGCCGGCGGGAACGCGGGCGCAGGCGGTCGCGCAGCAGCGCCCAAGTGCCAGGCAGTTCCTCGTGCTCGATGCGGCGTGGCTTGCGAAAGCTCAGGTCGACGCCGATCACCCGGCGCACGCCGCGCATGCCGCGCATCACGTCGACCGGAAAGTTGTTGAAGGTGCCGCCGTCGCACAACAAGTCGCCGTCACGGATGACCGGCGGCAGCGCGCCCGGGATGGCCACGCTGGCCAGGATGGCTTGCAGCAGCGGGCCCCGGCGCAGCACCTGCTCGCAGGCCTGCGAATAGTTGGTGGCCACGCAGTAGCAGCCCTTCCACAAATCTTCCATGTCGGCACTGAAGCCCACCGTGTCGCGCAGGCCCTGGTCGACGGTGCGGCTCTGCAGCCGGGCCAGCCGCGCCATGTCGCGGTCCAGCTCGGGGCGCACGTGCACGTGGTCCTTCAGCGGCCGGCGCGCCAGCCAGGCCGCGGTGCCGCGCGGCGAGAGGCGGTCGGCCGGGTGCAGCAGCACCAGGATCTCGGCCGCGTCGGTGCGCGGCGGTCGGTTCGCCAGGCATTCGGTCTCGATCTCGTGCAGCACCGGCGGCGCGTCGGCGTCGGCCAGCAGCAGCAGTTCGTCGCAGTGGCGGCTGCAGCGGTGGGTCCATGGCGTGGGGGTGGCATCGGCCAGCAGCAGAACGAAATCGTGGCCGGCCTCGATCTCGTCCAGTCGCACGGCGATGCGACGGTTGGCCTCGGCGTCGGAGGGCGCCCGTGCGGTGATGCCGGGCGTCCCGAGTTCGGCGTCCAGGCTTGCCGCGTCGACCACGGCCACGCGGCCCAGCGGTCGCAACTGCGCCGCCAGCCGATCGGCAAAACCGGCCAGGTCCAAGCCGGCGGTGATGGGCAGCAGCCCCATGGCCACCGGCCGGTCGAGTGCGGCCGACGTGCCTTCGGTCTGCAGGCGCTGGATGATCTGGCGCGTGATCGCCACCGAGACCTGCGCGCTCAAGGCCAACAGGCGCTTGAACTCTTCCTTGCCCAGCCGCACCAGCACCGAATCGCGAATGGCCACCACCGTGGCCGTGCGCGGCTCGTCGGTGTACAGGCTCATCTCGCCCACGATCTGCCCGCGCGAGACCTCGCGCACCATGCGGTGCGGGCCGCCGTCGGCAGC
The DNA here is from genome assembly GCA_011391855.1 of Burkholderiales bacterium. GTDB lineage: Bacteria > Pseudomonadota > Gammaproteobacteria > Burkholderiales > Burkholderiaceae_C > Rubrivivax. The sequence continues at coordinate 2,589 of JAABPT010000147.1, read as the reverse complement.
GATGTAGGTGCGCAGGCGGCCGCTGACGAGCAGGTACATGGCGTCGCCGGCCTCGCCCTGGGTCATGAGGGCCTGGCCACCGCGCAGTTCGACCCAGCTCAGGTGTTCGCGCAGCAGCGCCAACGTGCCCGGCTCGATGGCCCCGAGATAGGCGCCCAGGTGCTGGATCAGCAGGGCGTCCAGGTGCTTCGGGGGGTGGGCAGCGGAGTCCATGGCGGCGGGGCAGCGTGTCGGTGGGGCCAGCGGGCGCTGCGACGGCAACGCTGGCGGAACGCGAAGACTCTAACGCGCAGACTGCGGCTGCCCGGCCGTGCTTTACCCGAAGCCGGCTTTGTCGGTCCGCGATGCTGCGGGACCGTCAGTCAACGTGCCGGCTGCAGCCCGCCACCGGCGCAGGCCGCGCACTACCCCTGGGTCGCCATGGCGGGTACATGGTGGTGCCCGCCAGCCACGCCAGCCACGCTGGCCGGCGCTTCGAGCGCACCGCCGCAACTGCTCCCCTGGCCGGCGGTGCAGCCGTAGCAGTGGTCGGCAATGCGGATGGCCTCGCCTTCGGGGTCGTGCACCAGCAGGTCGCGCAGATGCGGCCGGCCCAAGCCCCGCAGCCGCGCGCGCAGGCCGAGCATCTGGTTGAAGTCGCAGTCGTGCAGGTCGCCCTGCCAGTCCACGCTGACGAGCGTGCGGCACATGACCGTGTCCAGGTTCTCGGCCCGGTAGGCGCCGCGCAGCAACTGCAGGTAGCCGCCGAACGTGCCCTTGGAAACCAGCGTGCTGCCGAAGCGCTGGATCGGCATGTTGGTCAGCGCAAACAGGTGGTTGAAGCGGATGCCGAAATGCTGCTTCAGTTCACGCTTGTAGTCGGCTTCCAGCGGCCCTTGCGGCGGCGGCAGCACGGCACCCTGCGGGTTGTAGACGAGGTTCAGCACCAGCGGGCTGCCGGGCTGGCCGTAGCCCAGCGCATTCAGCGCCCGCAGGCCAGCGAGGCTGCGGTCGAACACGCCGTCGCCGCGCTGGCGGTCGACGTTGGCGGGTGCATAACAAGGCAGCGAGGCCACCACCTCCACGCCCTGCGCGGCCAGAAATTCGGCCAGGCCTTCCTGGCCGGGTTCGGACAGGATGGTGAGATTGCAGCGGTCGATGACCTTCACGCCCTGCGCACGCGCGGCCTGCACCAGGCGCCGGAAATGCGGGTTGAGTTCGGGCGCGCCGCCGGTGAGGTCCAGCGTTTCCAGACGACGTGCACGCAGCACCTGAAGCACCAGGTCCACCGTGTCGCCGTCCATCATCTCGGTGCGGTTCGGCCCGGCGTTCACGTGGCAGTGCAGGCAACTCTGGTTGCATTTGTAGCCCAGGTTCACCTGCAGCGTCTGCAGTGTGCTGCGGCGAATGGGCGGAAAGTCGGTGGCGACCAGCAGTGGCAAGGTGGCGTGCATGGGGTTCGGGGGGGGGTGAACGTGATTCAGCGCTGAGGCGCCAGGACTCGAAGGCGCGTTGGAGGCATTCGTTGATCGCGAGGCAATGGTTACACGCGAGCGCCGGGCTTGCCGGAGCAAGGTTCTTTTGTGCTGTGCTGTAACCGCGCCCACGGGCACAGCGACTACGCGGGGGTCGGCCGGCAAGCCCGCCTGCCGCAACCCCCGCTTCCATCCACTTCACGGAGATCACCCCATGTCCCAGACCCTTGCCACCCAGACCACCGCTGCCGCCCTGGCCCTTGCCCTGGGTGCCGCCCTCACGCTGGCCCACGCCCCCGCCCAGGCGCAAGGCGCCGACAAGGAAAAGTGCTACGGCGTGGCGATGAAGGGCAAGAACGACTGCGCTGCCGGCGCGGGCACCACCTGTGCTGGCACGTCTACCCGTGACTTCCAGGGCAACGCCTGGAAATATGTCGCCAAGGGCACCTGCGAGAAGACGGCCTCGACCACGTCGCCCAACGGTATGGGTCAGACGAAGGAGTTCAAGGAAAAGAAGGCCTGAGCGAGCGAATCTTCCAGCGCCTGTTCAGCCAGCCGAAGCGCCGTCATGACCACGCTCCTGCCCTCTTCACCCTGCCACGCTGACGGCAGGGCAGGTGGCGGCGCGCCGATGGCCGGCCTGGGCCTGAAGACGGGTCACGTGGCGCAGGTGCTGGCTACGGGCGCAGCGGTGGACTTCTTCGAAGTCCACGCCGAGAACTACATGGTCGACGGCGGGCCCTTTCTGCGCCACCTGGAACGGGTGCGCGAACGCTGGCCGCTGTCGATCCACGGCGTGGGCCTGTCGATCGGCGGCGAAGGTCCGCTGGACCGTGCCCACCTGGCGCGGCTGGCGGCGCTGCTGGAGCGTTATCAGCCGGCGTGGTTTTCAGAGCATCTGGCCTGGTCCAGCCACGGCGGCCACTGGTTCAACGACCTGCTGCCGCTGCCTTACGACAACGCCACGCTGCACCGCGTGTGCGACCACGTCGACCAGGTGCAGCACCGCCTGCGCCGCCGGTTGCTGCTGGAGAACCCCAGCACCTATGTCGAATTCGCCTCGTCCACCATGGACGAGGCGCAGTTCCTGAACGAAGTCGTGCGCCGCACGGGATGCGGGTTGTTGCTCGACGTG
>JAABPT010000146.1 GCA_011391855.1 Burkholderiales bacterium | reverse complement strand
AGTATCGCAATCGAATCAGCAACTTGCAACGATTACTTCAAGCTCTGCAGGAGTCGTGCGCGCATCGGACCAGCTGGGGCTGCGGTGTACCCCGTGAACACGTACATCCCAACGCGGTGCCGCTGTGCGGCCTGGAGAACTGACATGGACAGCGACGCCATCCTCTTCCTGCTGGCCCTGGGCCCAGCCAGCGCCGTCGGTTTTTATTGGGCCATGCACCGCCACTATCGCAACACCGACAAGTCACACGCCTTCGAACACGAAACCGCCGTCGAGGTGCTGGCCCTGACCGGCGCCGAGGCCGATCGCAAGGTCGATGAAATCCGCGGCACTCGCTCGCCGCGCATTCAAGGCGACAACGTGGGCGACCACCGGCAGCGCGTGCAGCCGATGTAGGGTGTCGATCGCTGCGCAGCAGTTGCTGCCGGTGGCAGCCCTGCCTTGAACTCACGGTCTCTGGCCCACAGCGGTCATCCACGCGCCAGCGACCTTGCCGGCCTGATGGCCGGTTTCTGAGCAGCTGCTGATGTTGCAGCCTTGCCAGTGTGCGGCTGCTGCTTCAACGTTTGCAGACCGGGATCGCGACCCAGCAGCTACAGTTGTCCGCAGTCGGCGTTGAGCAACCCCCGCGGCGCGAAGGTGTAGTGCGAGGAGACGAAAGTGACGACGAGCACGGTGCTGTACGGACCCGAACGCCACGAACCGCTGGCCGGCGACGCATGGAGCGAAGGCGCTGCGCTGGCGGCCATCGAGCGCTGGGTGACCGTGGCGCTGACCGACTTCGACCCCGCCCGCGGCTGGCGCGCGCACCCGCGCGAGGACGGCGGCCCGCCCGGCGAGCCGCTGTGTGAGCTGTACGGCGGCGCGGGCGGCGCAATCTGGGCGCTCGAGCACCTGGCGCAAGCCGGCGCGATCCACAAGCGCTGGGACTTCCGCAGCTTCGTGGCGGGTCTGGCGGCGCGGCAAGTCGCGGCGCTGGCCGACAGCCGGCATGGCACGGCCGCGTTCCTGATCGGCGAGTCGGGCCTGCGGTTGCTGGAATGGAAGCTCACGCGCGACGCCACCGTGGCGCGGCGCCTTTTCGAGGTGGTGGAAGGCAATCTGTACAACCCCGTGCGCGAGCAGCTCTGGGGCTCGTCGGGCAGTGTGCTGGCGGCCATCGCGATGGCCGAACACACCGGCGAGGCCCGCTGGGCCGCGCTGGTGCAGCGCGCAGTGCAGACACTGTGGGACGAGATGGAGCCCATCGAGGCCGCTGGCGGCACCTGGGGTTGGGTGCAGAACCTCTACGGCCGTGTCGAGACGCTGATCGGCGCCGGCCACGGCTTCGTCGGCAACGTCTACCCCGCGGTGCGCGGCGCGGCCTTCATCACGCATGAAATGCGCGATGCGTTCGCGGGGCGTGCGCTGGCCTTCCTGCAAGCCACCGCTCTGCGCGACGGCGACTGCTTGAACTGGTGGCCGCGAGTGCCGCCGCCTTCACCCCAGAACAAGCCGCCGCTGGTTCAGGACTGCCACGGCGCCGCAGGCATCGTCTGCCGCCTGGCGCCGCTGCCGCGCAGCGTGCCCGACACCGAGGCCTGGGACCTGTTGCTGCTGCAGGCCGGTGAGCTGACCTGGCGCGCCGGCCCGCTGGCCAAGGGCGTGGCCTTCTGCCACGGCACGGCCGGCAATGCCCATGCGTTCCTTCACCTGTTTGCCCGCTTTGGCGACGAGCGCTGGCTTGCCCGGGCCCGGGCCTTTGCGATGCACGGCATCGTGCAAGTGGAACAGGAACGCACTGCGCACGGCCAGGGCCGCCACACGCTGTGGACGGGCGACCTGGGCATGGCCTGTGTGCTGTGGGACTGCATCAGCGGCCGACCTGGGTTCCCGACGTTGGACTGCTTCTGACCGAGCCGTTTGACGGCAGTGCACCGACTGCCACTGCTGCCACTGGATTGGCGGCATCTGGCACCAGGTCCGGGCCCCGACACCCGTGATTCGGTGCAAAACGGGATCAAGCAGGCCAGGCTGAGCCACCGGCAGCTCTTGCCGGACAGGAACAGGGACTACCGACCCAGGGCCGCCGTAGGCCGATCGAGATCGCGGTCCTCACAGCAGTCATATGGGCGCCGGGTCTAGCAGAACCTCCCATCCAGGGCAATCACATCGCCCGCTTGCAGCGGCTCGTCTACGTTCCTCACGACAACGCGTCGGCGACCACGGATGATGGTGGCCTCGAGATCGGTCAATGCGTCGTAGCTTCCGAGCAGGCCAAGACACCTGCGTTTGCGTGTCGATGTCAGAGTTGCCGTGCAACCCGTCGAGGCCCAGAAGGCTTCGATGGCCTGTCTAAAGGTTGTGGCGTCGACGGATACGCAAGCTGGGTCACTTGGGGCGTTCCTGCACCAGTCTTCCCACGGCACGAGGTGAGCATTGAAATGCAAGGAGAGGTCGATCACATAGACAAGCATGATGAGCCACCCATAGGTCAAACGGAGCGCTTGCGGGCCTGGGCGTTCGAGGCAACCGGCCCGATACGGCAGGCCCGCTCGGCCCGGTCGAGGAAAATGTAGCGCGTTCCGCGTACCGCCGACCGGGCCGCGCATGAGCGACTGCCGCGTCGCGAAGACCCTTCGCCAGCGCGCCAAGGACCGGCACCCGTAAGCTCTGTTGCATGTTTCGACTTGCGCTGCTGTTTTTGATGGCCTTGACACCCCCTGTGAGCCAGGCCATCAAGGAACCCACCTACGACGTCGTTCGACAGATCGGCGAGCAGATCGAACTGCGCCGCTACGCGGCCTACGTGGTGGCAGAGGTGGTCTTGGACGCCACTGCCGCCGATGCCGGCAATCAGGCCTTTCCCATCTTGGCCGGCTACATCTTCGGCAAGAACAAAGGTCAGCGGAAGCTGGAGATGACGGCACCCGTGACACAAAGCGCCGAACCCGTGACGCTGGAGATGACCGCCCCGGTGACGCAAGGCGCGGTGGCCGGGGGCATCCGGGTGCAGTTCGTGTTGCCCAAGGGCGTGACGCTGGCGACTGCGCCAGAGCCGCTGGACCCGCGGGTGCGCCTGCGCGAGGAGCCCCCGGCTCTGCGCGCGGCCATCCGCTACTCCGGCACCTGGTCGCAGGCCAACTACGACGAACATCTGGGCAAGTTGCAGACAGCCCTGGCTGCCGCCGATCTCGCCACAGAAGGCCAGCCGGTCCTGGCGCGCTACAACGGCCCCATGACGCCGTGGTTCATGCGCCGCAACGAAATCTGGCTGGCGCTGCGGTGAAGCGCTTGGTCTTCCGGTGGGGTACCTTCGCTCGGCGCGGTCGACGACGTCAGGCTGCCCGCCGGTTCCGTGGACCTGGCGGTCATGGTGGACGTTCATCACGAACTGGCCTACCCGTACGAGGTGATGGCCAGCGTGATGAAGGCCCTGAAGCCCGGCGGCCGTGTCGTCTTCGTCGAGTACAAGGCCGAGGACCCGCGCGTACCGATCAAGCCGCTGCACAAGATGAGCGAGGCGCAGATCAAGAGCGAGGCCGCCGTCTTCTCGCTGCACTGGGAGCGCACCGTGAGCACGCTGCCCTGGCAACACGTGGTGGTGTTCCGCAAGCGGGGCTGAGCGTCTGGCTGGCTGGTCACCGACGATCATTTCGACTGCATGAGCGATGCCGTGATCTCCAGACGGCGAACCAGATGGTCGAGGTAATGGCCTGGCTGCTTGGCGACGGTGCGGCCCGCGTGACCGGGCAGGTGATTGCGGTGGGCGGCGGCTTCACCTCCGTGCGGCCGTTCGTGGGATAGCCGTGAATCGACTGGAAGCGACACCCGGGAGTTTCAAATGAATGAAGACCTGCGTTGCTGCGGCAGCGGCACCTGCATCATCGACAACGAAGGCCGCTGCTGGTGTGGCCAACAATGGGATGGCCAGAAGATGGTCCACCCACCACTGCAGCAGGCCGAGGGTCCCGGTCGGGCCGATGTGGTCGAGCCGCCGCGCCCGCGCACCCGGAGCGAGCCATGACCTGCAGCCGGCCGGGACTTGGCTCAACCATGGCGCTCTCATCGTGAACCTGTTCAACAAGCTCCCCGGCTTTGTGCGGTCGGCGCCGGGATTGGAGCAGCTCGTCTGGCGGCGCCTGCCGGCTGTCCTGCTGTGGGGAACGCTGCTGCCGCTGTTGCTCGCGGTCGTGAATCGCTGGCTGGCGCCGGCCACTCCCGAGACCGGCGTCCGCGACGGCGGACTGCTGTTGTGGGACTACACGATGTTCGGTGTCGTCGTGCTGCACTGGTCGCTGGTGCTGACACTCGCCCTGGCGTGCTTCATCGTCAGGGTGATGAAGGGCCCGGCGTACGTGGCCGATGCCTATGCACTGCCGGATCGGCCCGATGCCGCTTTCGACGACTCTCCTGGTAATTATCGAGTGGTTCGCCGTGCCGACGGTGGACACTGCGATGACAGCGTGAGGCGATGAACGACACGCGTGCTCTGCCGTCGTCCCCAGCCGTGCCGATCGCGTTGTGGCTCGGCTACGGCGGGCTGATTCCATTCGTGGCAGGCGCCGCACTGACGTGGCTGCTGGCGCCCGAATCGCGGCCCCTCGCGGCAACCGCGCTTTCGGCTTATGCGGCGGTGATCGTCTCCTTTCTCGGCGGCATCCACTGGGGCATTGGTTTTCGCGACGGCACACCGCGGCTGTTTCTGTGGGGCGTGGTGCCGTCACTCGTGGCAGCGGCAGCGTTGATGCTGCCACCCCGCCACGGCCTCTTGATCCACGCCGTGATGCTGCTGCTGTGTTACGCGGTCGACCGCCGCGTATATCCAGCGCACGGGCTGCAGGCGTGGCTGGGCTTGCGCTGGCGGCTGAGCCTGGTGGCAGGCACGAGCTGCTTCGTCGCCGCGGCGGCCGGCTGACCGCGCATAGGGAACTCGAAGGCCGGCGCTACAAGTGGCCGCCGAAGAGCGCGCCGACATCCAGCCGTGCTCTGGCGCACGCCGGCCGGGGTACTGGATTTTCAGCGCCAGCACCTGGCCGTCGTGAGTCTCGGCGCGGTGCACCTGGCCGATGGAGGCGGCGGCCACCGGCTCGAAGCTGAGGCGGCGGAAACGCCGGTGCCAGTCGGCGCCGTATTCGCGCTCCAGCACCTCGGCCAGCTGGGTGGCCGGCATGTGGTGGGCGCGGTCGCGCAGGCCGCCCAGCAATTCGGCAAAGGCCGGCGGCAGCACGCCCTTGCCGTCCATCGACATCAGCTGGCCCGCCTTCATCACCGCGCCGCGCATCGTCGACAGCCGCTCGGCGAGCCGGCGCGCGTTGCCGGGCGTGAGCATCAGCTGCGACAGCGCCAGGTTCTCGCCCCGCGCCAGCCGCGCCATGCCCTCGGCGGCGGCGCCGGCCGCCATCTCGCCCACCGCGCGACCCATGTGCAGAAGGCGCCGCGCACGGCCCTGCGGCACCGGGGCGGTGCGCGCGG
>JAABPT010000145.1 GCA_011391855.1 Burkholderiales bacterium | reverse complement strand
GTGCAGCGCGCCATGGCCGGCCCGATGGCGGCGCACTCCAGCGCCGTCTATATGGACGCGGCGCTGTTCGCGCGCTTCGACGCGCTGCACGAGCAGCGCCGCACGCTCGGCCTCACGCCCGAGCAGCAGCGGCTGCTGGAGCGCGTGCACCTCGATTTCGTGCGCGCCGGAGCGCGCCTCGCACCCGCGCCGCAGGCAAGGTATGCGCAGGTGATGGAGGATCTGGCACAGCGGACGACGCAGTTTGCGCAGAACGTGCTGCACGACGAATCGACCTGGCAGCTGGTGCTGCAGGGCGAAGCCGACCTGGCCGGCTTGCCCGACTTCGTGCGTGCCGCGGCGCACCAGGCCGCGGCCGACCGTGGCCTGGACGGCCACGTCATCACGCTGTCGCGTTCGCTGGTGGTGCCGTTCCTGAGTTTTTCCGCGCGGCGCGACCTGCGCGAGCAGGCTTGGCGCGCCTGGATCGGCCGCGGCGAACACGCCGGCGAGCACGACAACCGCGAGGTGGCACGCGACATCCTGCGCTTGCGCAACGAACAGGCGCGGCTGCACGGCCGTGCCTGCTTTGCCGACCACGCGCTGGCCGACACCATGGCCGGCACACGCGCCGCCGTGCAGGGCTTGCTGGACGAAGTCTGGCCGCGCGCGCTGGCCGCCGTGGAGCGCGAACGCCAGGCCCTGCTGCAGGCCATGCAGTCCGAAGGCCAGGCCGGCGAGATCGAACCCTGGGACTGGCGTTTCTGGGCCGAGAAGGTGCGTCGCGACCGCTTTGCCATCGACGATGCCGAGGTCAAGCCCTACTTCCGGCTGGAAAACATGGTCGCCGCCGCCTTCGACTGCGCGCAACGCCTGTTCGGCCTGAGCTTCGTGCCGCGCGACGACCTGCCCGTGTACCACCCTGACGTGAAGGCCTACGAGGTGCGCGACGCAACGGGCGCGGCGGTGGGCGTCTTCCTGCAGGACAACTTCGCGCGCCCCACCAAGCGCAGCGGCGCGTGGATGAGTTCGCTGCGCTGGCAGCACCGCAACGGCAGTGCACAGCTGCCGGTGATCCTGAACAACAACAATTTCGCCAAGGGCGGTGCGGAACAGCCCACGCTGCTGAGCCTGGACGACGCGCGCACGTTGTTCCACGAATTCGGCCACGGCCTGCACGGGCTGTTGTCCGACGTCACTTACGAACGGCTGTCGGGCACGCAGGTGCTGCGCGACTTCGTCGAACTGCCGTCGCAGATCTTCGAGCACTGGATCACCGAGCCCGAGGTGCTGCAGCGCCACGCCCGCCACTGGCAGACCGGCGAGCCCATTCCGCTGGCGCTGGTGCAGCGGCTGCACGAGGCGCGCCGCTTCAATCAGGGTTACGAGACCGTGCGTTACACCGCCAGCGCGCTGGTCGACATGGCCGTGCACTCGCTGGAAGCGCCCGAGCCGCCGGCCGACCTGTGCGCCTTCGAGGCCGATCGGCTGCGCGAGAGGGGCCTGCCGCACGGCGTGGGCCTGAACCACCGGCTGGTTCATTTCCAGCACCTGTTCGCCGGCAGCAGCTACGCCGCCGGCTACTACGTCTATTTGTGGGCCGAGGTGCTGGACGCCGACGGTTACGACGCCTTCGTCGAGGCCGGCAGCCCCTTCGATGCCGCCGTGGCCGCCAAGCTCAGGCGCCACGTCTACGCGGCCGGCAACAGCGTCGAACCGGGCGCCACCTATGCCGCCTTCCGCGGCCGGCCGCCGACGGTGCAGCCGTTGCTGAAGAAGCGCGGCCTGCTGGAGCCGGAGCCGTCCTGAGGACAAAACGCCGGCGCCCGCCGCAACCACGAGACCCCACGATGACCGATCTCTGGACCGCCCTGCGTGACAGCAAAGTCTCCACCGCCACGCTGACCACCGTGCTGCTGAAGATGGGCCTGCGCAACGTCTGGCTGCGCGGCCCGGCGCCCTTGCATGCCGACGTGCAACGCGTCGTCGGCCCGGCCTTCACGCTGCGCTTCGTGCCGGCGCGCGAGGACATGGCCACCACCGCCGCCTGGGCCTCGCCGCGCTCCACGCGCGCGGCCATCGAGGACATGCCGGCCGGTTGCGTGGCCGTGGTCGACGCCATGGGCGTGCGCGACGCCGGCATCTTCGGCGACATCCTGTGCGCGCGCATGGCCGTGCGCCAGGTGGCCGCGCTGGTGACCGACGGTGTGGTGCGCGACCTGCAGGGCGTGCTGGAAAGCGGCCTGCCCACCTGGGCCAGCGGGGTGGCCGCACCGCCGTCGGTGGCCGGGCTCGTTTTCGTGGGCTGGCAGGAACCGGTGGGCTGCGGCGGCGTGGCGGTATTTCCGGGCGACACCATCGTGGCCGACCGCGACGGCGCGGTCGTCGTGCCTCAGGCGCTGCTGGCCGAGGTGGTGCCGCAGGCGGTGGAGCAGGAGCGCTTCGAGGCCTGGGTGGTGGACGAGGTCAAGTCCGGCCGGCCGCTGCCGGGCCTGTATCCGCCCGACGAGGCGACGAAGGCACGCTACGCCGCTCGCCGGAGCGGCGCCTGAACGGGCAAGTGGCCATCCGCTGCACCAGGGGCTTGCCTTGCGACCGCTGAGCCCCGGCGTTGCGCCGGCGGCACAGGCCGGCCAGCGTTTGGGGCCGACCTTGCCCGAGGTCAATATTCCGCCGGGGCGCGGGCACAGAATTCACCGCAACAGCCGCCATGGACGCGGCCGGGTGCGGGCAGGCCGGACCACTTCGACCATCGCAACCGGACGCTCAGGGGCGACCGGTTGCGGTTGATTTCGAAAGGCCCATCATGTCTACCTTCACTCCCAGCGCACCGCCTGCCCAGGCGGCCACCGCCAAGGCTCCGGGCGCCGGTTTTCCCTGGCGCGCCTTGCTTCCCATTGTCGTCACCCTGGGGCTGGCGCTCGTGCCTGCGCCCGAAGGCCTGGCGCCTCACGCCTGGTACTTTTTTGCCATCTTCGCCGGCGTCATCGTCGGCTTGATGGTCGAGCCGCTGCCCGGCGGCGCCATCGGCCTCATCGGCGTCACGCTGGTCACGGTGCTGGCGCCTTGGGTGCTGTTCTCGCCGGCCGAAATGGCCAAGGACGGCTTCAAACCGGAGACCGCCTCACTCACATGGGCGCTGTCGGGATTCGCCAACAGCACCGTGTGGCTGATCTTCGGTGCCTTCATGTTCGCCCTGGGCTACGAGAAGACGGGGCTGGGGCGCCGCATCGCGCTGATGCTGGTCAAGGCCATGGGCCGGCGCACGCTGACGCTGGGCTATGCAGTGACCATCGCCGACCTGCTGCTGGCCCCGTTCACGCCGTCGAACACGGCGCGCAGCGGCGGCACCATCTATCCGGTGATCCGCAACCTGCCGGCGCTGTACGACTCCAAGCCCAACGATCCTTCGGCGCGGCGCATGGGTTCCTACCTCATGTGGGTGGCCATTGCCGCCACCTGCGTCACCAGTTCGATGTTCCTCACCGCGCTGGCGCCCAACCTGCTGGCGCTGGAGCTGGTGAAGAAGACGGCCGACGTCGACATCTCCTGGGCGCAGTGGTTCCTGGCCTTCGCGCCAGTCGGCGTGGGCCTGCTGATCCTGATTCCGCTGCTGACCTACTGGATCTACCCGCCGGGCGTGAAGAGCGGCGACGAGGTGCCGCGCTGGGCCGCCGCCGAACTGCAGAAGATGGGCGGCGTCACGCGCCGTGAACTGACGCTGGCCGCGCTGGTGCTGCTGGCGCTGGCGCTGTGGATCTTCGGTGCCTCGTTCATCAACGCCACCACGGTGGCGCTGGTGGTGATCTGCCTGATGCTCGTGACCGGTGTCATGAGCTGGGAAGACGTCATCGCCAACAAGGCGGCGTGGAATACGCTGGCCTGGTTCGCCACCCTGGTGGCGCTGGCCGGTGGCCTGAGCAAGGTCGGCTTCGTGAAGTGGTTCGCCGACGGCGTGGCCTCCAGCATGGTCGGCTACACGCCCTTCACGGCGATGATCGTGCTGGTGTTGGTGTTCTTCTTCACGCACTACCTGTTCGCCAGCGTCACCGCGCACGTGACCGCGCTTCTGCCAGTGATGCTGGCGGTGGGCACCACGATCCCCGGGCTGGACATGGCGCAGTTCGCGCTGCTGCTGTGCCTCACGCTCGGCATCATGGGCATGCTCACGCCGTACGCGACGGGGCCGAGCCCGGTGTACTACGGGTCGGGTTACCTGCCGGCCAAGGACTACTGGATCCTCGGTGGTGTGTTCGGGGTGATCTTCATCGCGGCCTTCCTGCTCGTCGGGCTGCCGTGGATGGCGATGATCCGCTGACGAAGGCCGTTTTCCCCAGGGCGCGCCCGGCACGAGCCGGGCGCACTTCGTTGCGCTACGCGGTCTTGCCCAGCAGCGCGTCGAGCGCCGACAGGAAGGCGCGAAAGTCCAGCGGCTTGGTCCAGTAGTCGGCCATGCCGGCGCTGAGTGCGCGCTCGATATGGTCCGGCATGGCGTTGGCCGACAGCGCCACGCAGGGGATGGCGGCGGTGGCCGGCTGTGCGCGCAGCCGGCGCAGCACCTCGAAGCCGTCGCAGTCGGGCAGTTGCATGTCCAGCAGCACCAGGTCGGGCTGCAGGGCCGTGGCGCGGGCCACACCGCTGGCGCCGTCTTCCGCGACATGCAGTTCGAGGTCGCTTCGGTGCGCCAGCAATTCGCGAATGATCATCGCATTCACGGCGTTGTCTTCGACATACAGCAGCGTGCGCGGGCGCCGTGCGGGCGCCGGTGCGGCCACCGGCAGCGGCGCCGTGTCCGCCAACGGCGCATCGATCTCGGCAACGCCAACGGGTGCCGCGGCCGGCAACTGCAATTCGAAGCTGCTGCCCTGGCCCAGCACGCTGTGCACCTGCACCGTGCCGTCCATGCGTTCCATCAAGGTCTTCACGATCGCCAGGCCGATGCCGGTGCCTTCGATAGCGTCGCTTTCGGCACCCAGCCGGTTGAAGGGCTCGAACAGGTGCGCCATCTGCTCCTGCGTCATGCCGCGGCCGGTGTCGGTGACGCGCAGCACGACGCAGTCGCCGCGCGGCTCGGCTTCGATGGCGACCTCGCCGCCGTCGCGGTTGTACTTGATGGCGTTGGACAGCAGGTTCAACAGCACCTGGCGCAGCCGCGTGGGGTCGGCCAGCACCTGCAGCGCAAGCCGGCCACTGCGCAGCGTCACGGACCGGCTGTTGCGCAGCGGCTCCAGCAGCGGCAGCGTTTCGGCCACCAGGGGCGCCAGTGCCACGGGCTGCGGTTCGATGCGCAGCTCGCCGCTTTCCAGGCTGGCCAGGTCGAGCACGTCGTTGATCAGGTTCAGCAGGTGCTGCCCGGCCGAGCGCACGTGGTCCAGCCGCCGCCGCCGCAATGCCGCGGCCGCGTCGGCCGCCGTCTCCTCGGCCAGCAGCAGTTGCGAAAAGCCGAGGATGGCATTCAACGGCGTGATATTTCGCCACCGAATGCGACCACGACGCGCTCATCG
>JAABPT010000144.1 GCA_011391855.1 Burkholderiales bacterium | reverse complement strand
GCAGGCGGCCCGCCTGAAGGCCGAAGAAGACAAGCTGGCTGCCAGCCGTGCCGAGAACTGCCGCCGCGCCCGCAGCCACGCCGCAGCGCTGGAAAGCGGCCAGCGCATGGCCCGCTTCAACGCGCAGGGCGAGCAGGAGGTGCTCGACGACGCCGGCCGCGCCGACGAACTGCGGCGCACCCGCGAGGTCATCGCTTCCGACTGTCGTTGAACGGCCGCGGCCGGGCGCGCTCAAACGCGGGCGAGCCGTTCCTTGTGGCGCGTGTAGCGCAGGCGACGGGCTTCCTTGGGATCGACCGTCAAGGGCCGGTAGATCTCGACCCGGTCGCGGTCGCGCAGCGGGGTGCCAGGCTCGCAGCCCCGACACCAGACACCGAGGCGCAGGTCGGCCACGGGCAGGTCATGGCGCCGCGCCAGTCCGCTGGCCTGCAGCGCGCTGGCCGCCGTGGCGCCGGCCGGCAGCGTGAGCGTCACCCGGTCGGTCACGCCCGGCCACGGGCAGTAGACGACCTCGACGCGCAGGCCGGGGGCGCCTTCAGCGGGCGCCATACACATCCTCGGCACGCCGCACGAAGGAATCGACGAAGGTGTTGGCCACCTTGTCGAAGACCGGGCTCACCACCGTTTCCAGCGCCTTGCTGGAAAAGGCGTAGCGCAGGTCGAATTCGATCTTGCAGGCCTGCTCTTCGCTGCCCGGCCGGCCCAGGGGCCGAAAGAGCCAGGTGCCGTCGAGCAGCGAAAACGGCCCGTCGACCAGTTGCACGGTGACCGACGTGCCCGGCACGTGCAGGTTGCGCGTGGTGAAGGCGTGGCGCACACCCATGTAGGCCAGGCCCAGGCGGGCCGTGATGCCGTCTTCATGGTGTTCCAGCACCTCGGCCTTGTCGCACCAGGGCAGGAAGCTGGGGTAGTCCTGCACGTCCGTCACCAGCTCGTACATCTCGACGGGCGAGTACCACAGCAGGACCGTCTTGCGCACGTGCTTCATACAATGGGCGGATTGTAGAAGCGGGCTGCGACCCCACTTGCAGCCACGCCATGAGTCACATCGCCGAGAACCGCCGCGCCCGCTACGAATACAGCATCGAAGAGCAATTCGAGGCCGGCATGGTGCTGGAAGGCTGGGAAGTCAAGGCCATTCGCGCCGGCCAGGTGCAGCTGACCGACGGCTATGTGCTCATCCGCGACGGCGAGTTGTTCCTCATCGGCTGCCGCATCAATGCGCTGCGCGCCGCGTCCACGCACGTTTCGCCCGAACCCGACCGCACCAAGAAGCTGCTCGTGCACAAGGCGCAGATGCGGCGGCTGATCGGCAAGGTCGAGCAGAAGGGGTTCACGCTGGTGCCGCTGAACCTGCATTACAAGGGCGGGCGGGTGAAGGCCGAGATCGCGCTGGCCAAGGGCAAGGCGCAGCACGACAAGCGCAATACCGAGAAGCAGCGCGACTGGGAACGCGAGAAGGGCAGGCTGATGCGGCACAAGGTGTCGGGGCCGAAGGCCTGACACCTGTCCGCAGTGCGCCAGGCACGGTGCAGCGTACGCGTCAGGTTGACGCGCCGAAGGCCAATTCGAGTGCCTGCTCCAGGTCGGCCTGCAGGTCGGCCGCAGCCTCCAGTCCGATCGAGAACCGAACGAGGTGGCCACGCAGATGGCCGCGTTCACGCACGGCTTCAGTGCGCATCGCTGCCAGGTCGTAGGGCACCACCAGACTCATCGGCCCGGCCCACGAATAGCCGATGCGGAACAACTGCAGCGCGTCGACGAAGCGGTCGACCTGTGTGCTGCTGTAGCGCTCGTCGAACATCACCGAGAACAGTCCCGCCGCCGCCGTGCAATGAGCACGCCAGTGGTCGTGGCCGGGCGCCCCCTCCAGCGCCGGGTGCAGCACACGCCGCACTTCGGGCCGCGCTGCCAGCCAGGTGGCGAGCTGGCGGCCCGCCGTGTCCTGCGCGTGATAGCGCAGCGCCACCGTGGCCAGCGAGCGCAACACCAGTTCCGCGTCATTGGCCGCCACCCCCAGGCCCAGGTGCATGTGGCTGAGCTTCAGTCGCTCGTGCAGTGCCTCGTCGCGCGTGGTGACCGAACCCATCAGCACGTCACCGCCGCCGCTGGGAAACTTGGTCAAGGCCTGCATCACGATGTCGATGCCCAGGTCGAAGCCGCCGAAGGCGATGCCGGCGCCCCAGGTGTTGTCCAGCGCCGTCGTCACGCCGTGGCTGCGCGCCGCGGCGACCAGGCCCGCCAGGTCGGGGAATTCCATCGTCACCGAACCGGCCGCTTCCAGCCACACCAGCTTCGTGCGCGGGCCAATCATCGCCGCCAGGCCCGCCGCGTTCAGCGGGTCGTAGAGCCGGTGCGTGATGCCCCAGCGCGCCAGCTCGGTGCGCGCCAGTTCGCGGCTGGGGCCGTAGACATTGTCGGGCAGCAGCACCTCGTCGCCCTGCCCCAGCAAGGCCTGGTTGACCAGCGCAATGGCCGCCAGGCCGCTGGGCACCAGCAGGCACTGCCGGCCGCCTTCCAGCGCGGCGATGCGTTCTTCCAGCGCGAAGGTGGTGGGCGTGCCGTGCAGGCCGTAGGTGTAGCCCAGCTTGCTGCGCCAGTCGCGCGAACGCATGGCGGCGACGTTGGCAAAGATCACCGTCGACGCCTTGTGGATGCCGGGCTGCGGTGCCTCGAAGCCCGCCGGCGGGCGGTAGGGGTGGTGGATGAGTTCGGTACTGGGGTCGCGAGGCATGTTGGATTCGGCAGGGTTCAGATCGGCAGGGCCACGAGGTCGTGGCCCTCGGCGGCCACGATGCGGGCACGGGTGAATTCGCCCACCTTGAAGGTCTTGGAGGCCTTCTCAGGCGGCAGCAGGCGCACCTGGCCGTCGATCTCGGGGGCATCAGCGTAGGTGCGGCCGACACCGCCTTTGCGGCCCAGCGCGGGGGCTTGGTCCACCAGCACCTGCATGGTGACGCCCACGCGGCGCTGCAGCTTGGCCACCGACACCTTCTCGGCCACGGCCATGAAGCGGGCGCGGCGTTCCTCACGCACTTCTTGCGGCAACTGGCCCGGCAGTTCATTGGCGGCGGCACCTTGCACTGGCGAATAGGCGAAGCATCCGGCGCGGTCGATCTGTGCTTCGCGCACGAAGTCCAGCAGCGTCTCGAATTCAGCCTCGGTCTCGCCCGGGAAACCGGCGATGAAGGTCGAGCGCACCACCAGTTCAGGGCAGATCTCGCGCCAGCGCGCCAGCCGCTCCAGGTTGCGTTCGCCGCTGGCCGGCCGCTTCATGCGCTTGAGAACGTCGGGGTGGGCGTGCTGGAAGGGCACGTCCAGATAGGGCAATACCCGCCCCTCTGCCATCAACGGCAGGATGTCGTCCACATGCGGGTACGGATAGACATAGTGCAGCCGCACCCAGGCACCGTGCGGCGCGGCCAGATCGGCCAGCCGCGTGCACAGGTCGAGCACCCGTGTCTTCACCGGCTGGCCGTCGAAGAAGCCGGTGCGGTATTTCACGTCCACACCGTAGGCGCTGGTGTCCTGGCTGATGACCAGCAACTCCTTCACGCCGGACTCGAACAGCGCACGCGCATCGGCGAGTACATCGCCCACCGGCCGCGACACCAGGTCGCCGCGCATGCTGGGGATGATGCAGAAGGTGCAGCGGTGGTTGCAGCCCTCACTGATCTTCAGGTAGGCGTAGTGCCGAGGCGTGAGCTTGATGCCGATCGACGGCACCAGGTCCATGAACGGGTCGTGCGGGCGCGGCACGTGGCGGTGCACGGCGTCCATCACCTCCTGCGTGGCGTGCGGGCCCGTCACCGCCAGCACCTTGGGGTGCACCTGCTGCACCAGGTTGCCACCGCCCTCACCCGCCTTCGCACCCAGGCAGCCGGTGACGATGACGCGACCGTTGGCCGCCAGCGCCTCGCCGATGGTGTCCAGGCTTTCCTTCACCGCGTCGTCGATGAAGCCGCAGGTGTTGACCACCACCAGGTCGGCCCCCGCATACTGCTTGCTGGTGGCGTAGCCTTCGGCGCTCAATTGCGTGAGGATGAGTTCGGAATCGGTCAGCGCCTTGGGGCAGCCGAGGGAGACGAAGGCCACGGTGGGCGTGGCGTTGGGGGCACTGGCGGGCACCGGTTCGGTGGCAGGCTCGATGGTGGAAACAGTCATACCGGGATTCTCGGGCATCGCGCCCGGCGCGCCGCGGCGTCTACTTCTTGACCGGCGGAAAACCCGGCATGCCGGGGAACAAGGTGCCGGCGCGCTGCAGCTTCTCGAACATCTCGCGGCTCTGTTCCACGTAGCCCGTCATCAGGTTCTGCAGCGTGGGCGCCTGGCCGCTCAGGAACTGCGTCCAGACCTCGGGGCTCAGGTGCTTGGGGTCGTACAGCCCCTTGCTCTGGTTGAGGAACTGCTTCTGCAGTTCCACGAAGGCCTGCATGTTCTTCTCCAGCATGGTGCCCATCACGCCCTGCATGGCGTGGCCGTAGAAGCGGATGATCTGGCTCAGCGTCTGCGTGCTGAACATGGGCACGCCGCCCGATTCCTCTTCCAGGATGATCTGCAGCAGGATGCTGCGCGTGAGGTCCTCGCCGGTCTTGGCGTCACGCACCTCGAAGTCCTCGCCGGCCAGCACCATCTGCTTCACGTCGGCCAGCGTGATGTAGCTGCTGTTCTGGGTGTCGTAGAGGCGGCGGTTCGGGTACTTTTTCAGGACGCGCACCCCGCCGGCGGAATCGGTGGCGGGTGGGGTGGCCGCGGCGCGGCGTTGGGATGGCATCGGGCGGTCCTGGGGCGTCGGTGCCTCCGATTCTAGAAGCCGCCGCCCGCCCGCCTTCCGGGGAATTGCCCGAGTCGCCGACGGCCCGCCGCTCCAGCCCGTCAAACGGGTTCCGCCGCTTTGGCCGGGCGCGCGGTGGCCGTGCGGCGCAGCCGAGCCATTCCGGCGCGCAACACCCGCCAGAGCAGGCGCAACATCAAGAGCGCCGCCACCGCCTCCAGCAGCGTCAAGGTGAACGCCAGGCCGGTATTCCAGCGCTGCTCCCGGGCCTTGAACTTGGCCACCGCATGGTCGCGCGCCGTCTCGATGCTGTCGTAGAAGCTGGGAATGACCAGCAGCGTCAACAACGTGGAGGTGATGACGCCGCCGATGATGGCCACCGCCATCGGGCGGTAGAACTCGCCGCCCTCGCCCACGCCAACGGCCACCGGCATCATGCCGGCGATGAGCGCGAAGGTGGTCATCAGGATCGGCCGCAGCCGCTTGCGGCCGGCGGCCATGAGCGCTTCCTCGCGGTCCACGCCCTCGTGCTCCAGCACGCGTGCCGCGTCCAGCAGCAGGATGGCATTCTTGGCCACCAGCCCCATCAGCATGATCACCCCGATGAAGCTCATCAGGTTGAGCGTGCCGCCAGTGGCCAGCAGCGCCAGCACGACCCCGATGAGGCTCAGCGGCAACGACAGCATCACCGCCAGCGGCGCCGTGAAGCTGCCGAACTGCATGACCAGGATCAGGTACATCAGCGCCACGCCCATG
>JAABPT010000143.1 GCA_011391855.1 Burkholderiales bacterium | reverse complement strand
GCGCGACAGCCGCACGCGCGAACTGCTGGACATGGTGTCGCACCGCGCCATCCAGCGCCTGCTGGTGATCAATGCCTCGGCGCAGGGCGAGACCATCGAGGACCAGCTCGCGGCCTATGCCGCACCCAATTGCAGCGGGGTCATCCTGTCCAAGCTGGACGAGTCGGTGAAGCTGGCTCCGGCGCTGGACGCCATGATCCGCCACAAGCTCAAGGTGCTGGCGGTGGCGAACGGCCAGCGCGTGCCCGAGGACTGGCACCGGCTGTCGGCCCAGGCGCTGGTGCAGACGGCGCTGAAGGGCGGCGGCGGTGCCGCCTGGCGGCTGGACAGCGACGACGTCAGCCTGATCTTTGCCGGCGCCCGCGTGCCGGCGGCCGAATTGGCGGCGCACGCTTGAGACCGATGCGCTCCCGCCCTCCGACCGCCGGGACGGTGCACGCCTTGCGCAGGCGCGCGGGCCAGCCGCTGGACCAGGCCGACGGCCTGCGCCGGCTCTTTGCCGGCCGCGGCCGGCATGTGCTGGCCCTGGCGGCCAATCCGCACGTGGCCTTTGGCGGCCTGGTGCTCGACCGCGTCGCCGCGGTGCTGGCCGCCCAGGGCCGCCGGGTGCTGGTGGTGGACGCTGCCGCCAGCTCGCCGTGGCCGCATGAACTGGCACGCGTGGATCTCGCCGCCGGCATCGAACCGCTGGCGCCGCGCGTGGACTACCTGCCGGCACGCGGCCTGCCGCTGGCCTACGTGGACACGCGCGGCTCGGCCGGCGGTTTCATCGACGCCCTGCAGCAGGCCGCGCCCGAAGCCGAGGTGCTGCTGCTGCACGCCGACGGCCTGGACCTGGCGCGCCTGCTCAAGCAGCGACCGCTGCGGCCGCTGCTGATCGGCGCCGACCATCCCGAAAGCATCAAGCACGCCTACGCCAACTGCAAGCTGCTGGCCAGCCGCTGCGGGCTGCTCAGCTTCGACCTGCTGCTGGCGGCTGCGCCGTCATCGCCGCGGGCCGCCGGCATCGCGGCCAGCCTGGGCAGCTGCGCCGATACCTTTCTGGGCGCCGCGCTGCGCGACTGGGCCCTGATCGACCCCGCCGGCGACGCCAGCGCCGCCCCGGACGACGCACTGGCGCGGCTGCTGGGCGCCCAGCTCGACATCGACGATCTGCCTGCCCCGGCGCCTGCCGCCGCCGCAGGCCCCTGGGCGGCAGCCGCCGACCCGCAACCGCACCGATCCGCATTCCGATAGAGGCCGACACCATGTACACCGCCAAGGGAAAACTCGACGCCGGCGCCTTGCTCAAGCAGTACAGCCCGCTGGTCCGGCGGCTGGCGCACCAGATGATCGCCAAGCTGCCGGCCAACGTGGAGCTGGACGACCTGATCCAGGTCGGCATGATCGGCCTGAGCGACGCGCTGACCCGCTTCGACGCTGCGCAAGGCGTGCAGTTCGAGACCTTCGCCACCCAGCGCATCCGCGGCGCCATGCTCGACGAGCTGCGCGGCAACGACTGGATGAGCCGTGGCGACCGCCGCCACCAGCGCAGCATCGAGGCCGCCGTGCACAAGCTGGAGCAGCGCCACGGCCGTGCGCCCAGTGAAAGCGAGATCGCGCGCGAGATGGGCTTGTCGCTCACCGAGTACCAGGAACTGCTGGGCAAGGTGCGCGGCACCCAGCTCATCTATCTGGAAGACATGAGCGGCGACGAGGCCGACGACGACTACCTGGACCGCCACGTGGCCGACGCCGACGCCAACCCGATGGCACGGCTGCAGGACCAGCGCATGCGCGAGGCGCTGGTGGAGGCCATCAAGAACCTGCCCGAGCGCGAGCAGTACGTGATGAGCATGTACTACGAGCACGACATGAACCTGAAGGAGATCGCCGCCGTGCTGGGCGTCACCGAAAGCCGGGTCTGCCAGCTGCACAGCCAGTCGATCGCACGCCTGCGCACGCGGCTGCGCGAGTGGTGACGCCGGGCGCGGGCCCGGTTCGGCGAGACCGGCCGCCGCGGCGGAGCCCCCCCAAGAGAGAAGACCGGCGCGAGCCGGTCTTTGCATTCGTGGCGGCCGATGGCCGCGAAGGGCTGCGCGGCGGTGGCCGTGCGTTCAGGCGAGCAGACTGCCGCCTTGCCCGCTGGCGCGCGCGGCGCTTCCGGCGGCGGAGTACAGCTGCGCCGGGGCCAGGCCCGGGATCAGCACGTCGATGGCGCGGTCCAGCGAAGCCGTGGCGCGGGCCAGCGCCTCGCGCTGTGCCGCCACCTGGCCGCCGGCCAGGGCCAGCCGCTGGCGCAACACCGGCGGCACGCCGCCGTGTCGATTGGCGCGCGCAAAGTGGTCCAGCGTCACGGCCAGGGTGGTGTGCAGCCCGGCTGCGGCCGCGTCCACCGCGTCGGCGTCCTGGTCGCGCAGGGCCAGGCCCAAGGCGCGAAGCTGCAGCTCCAGCGCCTGCAGAGGCGCTTCCAGCTCGGCGGCGTGCTCGGCGGCCCGCCGCTCGTTTGGCGACGACATCATGGTGTCGGGGAACCCGGGTTCAGCTCAGCTTGCGGCCGAGCAGTTCTTCGGCATTGACGATCAGCTTGTCGGCAATGGCTTCGGGATTCACCGTGAACTTGCCGTCGCGGATGGCCTGGGCAATGCGCTCGACCTTGGCGGTGTCGAAAGCGGGATCGGCACCGCCGCTGGCCAGCGCCGAAGCGGCCGGCGACAAGGCCACCTGCGCACTGGCCTCGGCCTGGCCCGGGACGGGTCCGGCCTGGTTCTTGCGCTCGGTGGCGGGTGTTCCGACTGGCTTGGATTCGAGAGAACCGATTTTCATGATGGACTCCTGTCAGGGGCACGGCGCCCGTGGTGACCCGACGACATGAACGCTGTATCGGTACGCCGGCCAGCGGACTTTAGGGCCTGGCGGAGAATTTTCGCGTCGCCCCCCTGGACGCGGGGGTGAGGGCGGTGCAGCGGCTTCACAGCACCAGCTCCAGGCGGCGTTCGCCCACCGGCTGGCCGACGACGACGCGGCCGCTTTCGGTGCGCACACGTGCCGGCTGGCCTTCCTGGCCATTCGTCAACGCCCGCCCTTCGGATTCGATCGCGAAGCCCGGGCCGCGCGCCGAGATGCGCACGGTGTCGCCCGCGGCGAACCACAGGCGCGGCTGCAGGTCGGTCGGGCGCAGCGTCTGGCCGGGAACGACCGGGCGCGCCAGCACGCGGCCGGCCAGCGCCTGCGTGGCCGTGAAGGGTGGCGCCGCGGCAGCGGCCCAATCGGCCTCGGCCTGGCCCAGTAACGAAGGGTCCAGCCGCGCACCCGCGGGCAGGGCGGCGGTGACCACCACGGCCGCAGCCAGCACCTCTACCTGCACCGGCAGGTAGACGTTCCATCGCGCGGCGCCCTGCGTGCAGCGCAGGCCCACGCGGGTGCGACCCCAGGCGGGCGACCCCACCGGCAGGTAGGGCTGGACCTGTGCGCAGGGGGCCAGCTTCAGCCGTGGGTCCAGTTCGCCGGCGATGGCCCGCACGCGGGCCTGGGGCGGCGCCAGCGCGGCGGCGGCTTCGCGGGCCAGCGCCAGCGCCTCGGTGAGGGTCTGCGGTGCCAACTGTGCGGCCACGGGCGCGGCAGCCGCCGTCCAGGCGCCGAGGATGGCCAGCAGGCGAAGGGAGGCAGGGCGCATGTTCACGGCATGGAATGTAGCCAGGCC
Source organism: Burkholderiales bacterium (assembly GCA_011391855.1). Classification (GTDB taxonomy): domain Bacteria; phylum Pseudomonadota; class Gammaproteobacteria; order Burkholderiales; family Burkholderiaceae_C; genus Rubrivivax. The sequence goes on along the minus strand of JAABPT010000143.1, from coordinate 1,867 downwards.
TGCCCCGCGCACAGGTTTGGAATTGGGGGCTTTCGGCCCCGGTATTCGCACTCATGTCGGGCGTCGCGCTGCTCAGAATGAGTGTCGTGGCCCGGGCTTCGTGAGCCGGGCGCCAAGGAGCACCGCATGCTGGCCCGTCTCACAGAATCGTTCGACTTCCACAGCCAGGCGCTGACGCTGCGCGCCGACCGCCAGCGCCTGATCGCCGGCAATATCGCCAACGCCGACACCCCCGGCTTCCAGGCGCGCGAATTCGACTTCGCCGCGGCACTGCGCTCCGCCACGGGCAGCGCCGGCGCCGGGGCGGGCATCGCGGCCGGGGTCATGACGGCCGGCGGCCGGCTGGCCCCCGCGTTGCGCTATGCGCAGCCCAGCCAGACCAACCTGGACAGCAACACCGTCGACATGGACCGCGAGCGCGCCGCCTTCGCCGACAACGCGGTCAAGTACGAATCCACCCTGCGCTTCATCAACGGCAGCGTGCGCACCCTGCTCGACGCGATGAAGAGCCACCACCAGTCCTGAGCCATGAGCCTCCTGCACATCTTCGACATTGCCGGCAGCGGCGTCAGCGCGCAAAGCCAGCGCCTGAACGTGGTGGCCTCCAACCTGGCCAACGCCGACACCGTGGCCGGCCCCGACGGCAGCGCCTACAAGGCGCGCCAGGTCGTCTTCCAGAGCGCCATGGCCGCCGGCACCGGCGCGCGCGACGCCGCCGCCGGCGTGCGCGTGTCGACGATCTCCGAGAACACGAGCCCCGGCCGCCGCGTGCACGACCCCCGCCACCCCGGTGCCGACAAGGAAGGCTATGTCACCTACAGCAATGTCAACCCGGTGGAGGAGATGGTGAACATGATTTCTGCGTCACGGTCCTACCAGAACAACGTCGAGGTCATGAACACGGCGCGCAGCCTGCTGCTCAAGACGCTGCAGATTGGGCAGTCATGAGCATCGAGGCTTTGCCGAGGGCGAATTCCCGCCTGCCGGGACCGGCCGCAGGCCGTAGGGTGCCCCAATGAGCACCACGCTGGACGCGCTGTCGGCGACGACCCTCTCCGGCAGCGGTGCCGCCACCTCCACGCGCAACGAGGCCGACACCGCCGACCGCTTCCTGAAGCTGCTGGTGGCGCAAATGACGAGCCAGGATCCGCTCAATCCGATGGACAACGCGGAGATCACCAGCCAGATGGCGCAGATCAACACCGTCAACGGCATCACCGAGCTCAACGCGTCGGTGCAAGGGCTCAACCGCCAATTCGTGCAGATGCAGACGCTGCAGGGTGCGGCCCTGGTCGGCCACGAGGTCACGCTGCAAGGCGACCGCCTGGACGTGACCGACGGCAGCGGCGTCGGCGGCTTCGAGCTCCTGGCCAGTGCCGACCGCGTGAAGGTGGAGATCCTGTCGCCTTCGGGCCATGTCGTGGACACGCTCGACCTCGGCGCGCAGGGCGCCGGCGGCCACGGCTTCAGCTGGCCGGCGGGCGAGGGCGGCGACGGCAGCGCCTTGCGCTTTCGCGTCACCGCCAGCGCCGGTTCGGCCCCAGTGCCGGTCACGCCGCTGATGCGCGACCGCGTCGTGGCGGTCAGCACCGCCGGCGACCGGCTGAACCTGGAAACCCTGTACAGCGGCAACGTCGGCTATGCCGACGTCAAGGCCTTCAACTGACCACCCCCCCCCACCAACACCACAAGGACCGTCCATGAGCTTCCAGCAAGGCCTCTCGGGGCTCAACGCCACCAGCCAGAACCTGCAGATCATCGGCAACAACATCGCCAATGCCAACACCTACGGCAGCAAGGTCGCGCGGGCGGAGTTCTCCGACGTCTACGCCTCGGCGCTGAACGGCTCCGGTGCCAACGCCGTCGG
>JAABPT010000142.1 GCA_011391855.1 Burkholderiales bacterium | reverse complement strand
GAACTCGGGCGTCGGCTTGGCGCGGCTGGAATTCATCATCAACAACAATATCGGCGTGCACCCGAAGGCGATCCTCGACTACCCCAATATCGACCCCGATCTGAAGAAGGCCGTGGAGTCGGTGGCGCGCGGCCACGCCTCGCCGCGGGCCTTCTACGTCGACAAGCTCACGGAAGGCATCGCCACCATCGCCGCGGCCTTCTGGCCCAAGCCGGTGATCGTGCGGCTGTCGGACTTCAAGAGCAACGAGTACAAGAAGCTCATCGGCGGCAAGCGCTACGAGCCCGACGAAGAGAACCCCATGCTGGGTTTCCGCGGCGCCAGCCGCTACATCAGCGGCGACTTCAAGGATGCCTTCGCGATGGAATGCGAGGCGCTCAAGCGCGCGCGCAGCGAGATGGGACTGACCAATATCGAGATCATGGTGCCCTTCGTGCGCACGGTGAAGCAGGCCGAGCGGGTGGCGGCCATGCTGGCCGAGCGCGGCCTGAAGCGCGCTGCCTGTGGCGGCAACGACGGCCTGAAGCTCATCATGATGTGCGAGGTGCCCAGCAACGCCATCCTGGCCGACCAGTTCCTGGAGCATTTCGACGGCATGTCGATCGGATCCAACGACCTCACGCAGCTCACGCTGGGGCTGGACCGCGATTCGGGCCTGGAGCAACTGGCCAGCGACTTCGACGAACGCGACCCGGCTGTCAAGGCGCTGATCTCGCGCGCCATCGCCGCCTGCCGCGCCACCGGCAAGTACATCGGCATCTGCGGCCAGGGCCCCAGCGACCACCCCGACTTCGCCGACTGGCTGGCCGACGAGGGCATCGTCTCGATCTCGCTCAATCCGGACACGGTGGTCGAGACCTGGACGCGACTGGCCTCGCGCTAGCGCTGGCAGGGCTGCCGCGGCGCGGCATCACCCGAGGGTTTCCCGGGGCGGCGGGTGCTTCGCTGCCCGGGATGCCGGCGCCGATAATGCGCCGATGGCGACGGTTTCCGGACATCGTTTCTGGCTGCAGACCAGGCGCCTGACGGGCAGCCTGCTCGTCGTGTGGCTGGCCGTGAATCTGCTGGTGCCGTGGTTCGCGCGCGACCTCAACCACTGGCAGGTCTTCGGCTTTCCGCTGGGCTTCTGGCTCGCTGCTGAAGGGGCCCTCCTGGTGTACCTGGCGATCATCGTGGCCTACGTGGTGGCGATGGACCGCCTGGAGGAGGCTTATCTGGTGGGCGAGGCATCGTCCACCGCGGGCCCCGAAGGCCCCGGCCCGGAGTCGGCGTGACGGCACCGGCCGGCGCAACGCAGGGCGCCGACCGCGACTTTTCCCGCAAGCTGGCGTGGCGCTATGCGCTGTTCCTGCTGGCCTTCTTCGCACTGATCGCCGTGATGGCGGTGGCCGAGCGCCTGGGCCTGCCGCGCGGCTGGATCGGTGCCACTTTCCTGGTCGTCACGGTGGCCGTGTACGCCGGCATCGGATTTCGCTGCCGCACCTCCACGCCAGTGGAATATTTCGTGGCCGGCCGCCGCGTGCCTGCGGTCTTCAACGGGCTGGCCACGGCTGCCGACTGGATGTCGGCGGCCTCCTTTATCGGCACCGCCGGTGTGCTGTACCTGCAGGGTTATGCCGGGCTGGCCTACATCCTGGGCTGGACCGGCGGCTACTGCTTGCTCGCGCTGCTGCTCGCGCCCTACCTGCGGCGCTTCGGCGAGTACACCGTGCCCGACTTCCTAGGTGCGCGCTACGGCGGCCAGTTGCCGCGGCTGATTGGCGCCGCGGCGGCCATTGGCGTGTCTTTCGTCTATGTGGTGGTGCAGATCTACGGCGTGGGGCTGATCACCTCGCACCTCACCGGCTTCGGCTTCGAGCTCGGCGTATTCGTCGGCCTGGGCGGCGTTCTGGTGTGTTCCTTCCTGGGCGGCATGCGGGCCGTGACCTGGACCCAGGTGGCGCAGTACCTGGTCCTGATGGTGGCCTTCCTGGTGCCGCTCACCTGGCTGTCGGTCAACCAGACCGGCAGCTGGCTGCCGATGCTGAGCTATGGCACCCAGCTGGAAAGGGTGACCCAGATCGAGCGTGAGCTGGCCGCCGACCCGACCGAGCGCGAGGTCATGGCACTCATGGCGCAGCGCGCGGCCGACGCCGAACGCAAGCTGCTCGACGTGCGCTCGGCGATGCTGGAAGACGACCGGCGGCAGCAGGAGCACATTGCCGAGTTGCGCGCCGAGAATGCGCCGCTGGTGCGCATCCAGCGCGCCGAGCGCGAATTTGCGCAGCGGCCGCGCACGGAGCTCCAGGCGCGCCGGCTCTACGAGCGCGAACGCGACGCCTCGCTGGCGCGTGCCGCCAGCCTGGCCGGCATGCCGCCGCAGACGCTGCCGTTTGCCGTCAACGTTCCGGGTGGCGCGAACGCTGCCGGTAACGGCGACGCCACCGCGCCCCAGAGCTTCGACGCTGCACGCATCAATTTCATCGCCCTGGTGCTGTGCCTGATGATGGGCACCGCCGCCATGCCGCACGTATTGACGCGCTACTACACCACCCCTTCCGTTTCGCAGGCGCGGCGCTCGGTGGCCTGGTCGCTGTTCTTCATCACCTTGCTCTATGTGGCCGCGCCCGCGCTGGCGGTGCTGGTCAAATTCGAGGTGCTGCAGCATGTCGTCGGGCTGCCCTTCGACGAACTGCCGGCCTGGGTGAACCGCTGGTCGCGGCTCGACCCCGGCCTGGTGTCCGTGCGCGACGTCAACGGCGACGGCTTGCTGCAGTTTGGCGAACTGATGATGGCCGGCGACGTGATCGTGCTGGCCGCGCCCGACATCGGCGGCCTGCCGTACTGGGTGACCTGCCTGGTGGCGGTGGGCGGCATGGCCGCTGCCCTGTCCACCGCCGACGGCCTGCTGCTGACGGTGGCCAATGCCGCCTCGCACGATGTCTACTACCGCGTCATCAAGCCCGGCGCCTCCGCGGCGGCGCGCGTCATCGCCTCCAAGGTGCTGGTCATGGTGATCGCGTTCGTGGCCGCGCTGATCGCGGCGCTGAAGATCACCGACATTCTGCAGTTCGTCTCCGCCGCCTTTTCATTGGCCGCCGCCGCCTTCTTCCCGGCCCTGGTGCTGGGCATCTTCTGGCGCCGCGCCAACCGCGCCGGGGCCAGCGCCGGCATGCTGGCCGGCCTGGGCGTCTGTGCTTGGTACATGGTGACCAACCTGCCGCTGCTGCGCTCCTGGTTCGGCATCACGCGCCCCCTGGCCGACTGCCAGTGGTGGGGCGTGGAGCCCATTGCCGCCGGTGTCTTCGGCGTGCCGGTGGGGTTTGTGGTGATGGCGGTGGTGAGCCTGGTCACGGCGCCGCCCGACGACGAGACGATGAAGTTCATCGACCGCATCCGGCTGCCGCAGCCCGGCGAACGCTGACCGGGCCAGCCCATCGGGCTATAATCATCGGCTTTCCTTGCCGCACCCGTCATGTTGACGCATCGGGGCGGCTTCCACACCCGAATCTGCGCAGGTCATTGCGACCCGCCTTGCCTGCCGCGGTCGGAATCCACAAGGAGTGTTCATGCGTCACTATGAGATCGTTCTGCTGATCCATCCGGATCAAAGCGAACAGGTTCCGGCCATGCTGGAACGCTACAAGGGCCTGGTCACCGCCGCCGGCGGCAAGGTCCACCGTGTCGAGGACTGGGGGCGGCGTCAGCTGGCCTACATGATCCAGAAGCTGGCCAAGGCGCATTACCTGTGCCTGAATATCGAGTGCGGCAACGAAACGTTGACCGAGCTCGAGACGGGCTTTCGCTTCAACGACGCGGTGCTGCGCCACTTGACCGTGTCGCGCGAGAAGGCCGAGACCACGCCTTCGATCATGATGAAGGCGGTCGAGCGCGAAGAGGCACGCAAGGAGCGCCACGAGGCCGCCGCCTGAGCCAGCGCCCGTTCGTGCTGCTGGCGCTGCCGCGATGAACCGGCTGGTTCTCTCGGCCACGCTGGTGGAGCGTGCGGCACTGCGTTACACCCCGGCCGGCCTGCCGGCCCTGGACTTGAGCCTGAAGCACGAGTCCGAGGTCAGCGAAGACGGCCAGCCGCGCAAGGTCTCGATGGAGATGCGCGCGGTGGCCATCGGGGCCGTGACGCGGCAGCTGCTGACTCTGGAGCTCGGCGCGGCAGGCCTGTATGCAGGCTTCCTCGCCGGCTCGCGCAACGGACGCGGTCTGCGGTTCCACATCACCTCGGTCGAGCCTGCCGGCTGACCCGGGCCCACCCAGTTTCATAGTTTTCTTCAGGAGTTCACGATGCCCCCGCCACGTGGTAAAGGTCGTTTTTCCAAGGACAAGCGCCCCAAGCGCAATACCCAGTCGCTGCTGTTCCGCCGCAAGCGCTTCTGCCGCTTCACGGTGGCCAAGGTCGAGTCGATCGACTACAAGGAAATCGACATCCTGCGCGATTTCGTCGGCGAGAACGGCAAGATCACGCCGGCCCGCCTGACCGGCACGCGCGCCTTCTACCAGCGCCAGCTCACCACCGCCATCAAGCGTGCGCGCTTCCTGGCGCTGCTGCCGTACTCCGACCAGCACAAGGTCTAAGGAGCAAGCCATGCAAGTCATTCTTCTCGAGAAGGTCGGCAAGCTCGGCGACCTGGGCGACGTCGTCAAGGTCAAGCAGGGTTATGCCCGCAATTACCTGATCCCGACCAAGATGGCGCGGCGCGCCACCGAAGCCGCAATCAAGGAATTCGAAGGCCGCCGCGCGGAACTGGAAAAGGCTGCCGCCGCGAAGCTGACCGCCGCCCAGGCTCTGGGCGAGCAGCTCGCCGGCAAGACCGTGCGCGTGGCGCAGAAGGCCGGCGTCGACGGCCGCCTGTTCGGCTCGGTCACCAACGCCGATATCGCCGAGGCGCTCACCAAGATGGGCCTGGCGGTGGCCAAGTCGCAGGTGCGCATGCCCAACGGTCCGATCAAGACCGTGGGCGACCACACGGTCTCGGTGGCCCCGCACACCGACGTGGTGGTCGACGTGGCCGTGCTGGTGCTTGCACAGGCCGACTGATCCGGCGTAAGCTGACCGCACGCGCCCCGAAGGCCGGCTCAAGCCGGCCTTCGTCGTTTCCGGGGGCCAACTTATCCCGCAAACAACACCGCCCGTCCACAGCTTTGCCCACAGCCCCGAACCCTGGACCGTCATGTCTGCGATCTACGACTCCCGCGAATCCAGCGCCCCGCCGCGCGACGACGAGGTCTCGCGTCTGCGCGTGCCGCCGCATTCGGTGGAGGCCGAGCAAAGCGTGCTGGGCGGCCTGCTGCTCGACAACCTGGCCTGGGACCGCGCCGGCGACCTTCTCACCGACAGCGACTTCTACCGCTACGAGCACCGGCTGATCTACGCCGCCATAGGCGCGCTGGTGGCGCAGAGCAAGCCGGCCGACGTGATCACCGTCTTCGAGCAGCTGCAGAGCCTGGGCAAGGCGCAGGACTGCGGTGGCCTGGCCTACCTGAACGCGCTGGCGCAGAGCGTGCCCAGCGCGGCCAATATGCGGCGCTACGCCGAGATCGTGCGTGAGCGGTCGATCCTGCGCAAGCTC
>JAABPT010000141.1 GCA_011391855.1 Burkholderiales bacterium | reverse complement strand
ATGTAGGCCAGCGCCCGCTCGATGGCGCCGCGCTTGACGGCGTCCTTTTCCTTGTCGGGGTCGGGCACGCGGCCGTCCACCGGCAACACCATTTCCGGGCTGGTGCCCCAGGTCACCTGCGGCTGGATCTGTGCCGCGTCGAGTTCCACCACCGCGTCCCATGTCGCACCCGCATCCGACTGCAGCGTGCGCCAGTGCGCCACCGCCTGCTCCCAGGCCAGGCCCGTGGGTGCGAACGGCCGGCCCTTGCAGTAGGCGATGGTCTTTTCGTCCACCGCCACCAGCCCGGCACGCGCACCGGCCTCGATGGCCATGTTGCACACCGTCATGCGGCCTTCCATGCTGAGCGAGCGAATGGCGCTGCCGCCGAATTCGATGGTGTAGCCGGTGCCGCCGGCGGTGCCGATCTTGCCGATGATGGCCAGCACCACGTCCTTGGCCGTGACGCCGGCGCCCAGCGAGCCTTCCACGCGCACCAGCAGGTTCTTGGCCTTCTTGGCCAGCAGCGTCTGCGTGGCCATCACGTGCTCGACCTCGCTGGTGCCGATGCCGTGCGCCAGCGCACCGAAGGCGCCGTGCGTGCTGGTGTGGCTGTCGCCGCAGACCACGGTCATGCCCGGCAGCGTGGCGCCGTTTTCGGGGCCGATGACGTGCACGATGCCCTGGCGCTTGTCCAGGAAGGGGAAATAGGCGGCCGCACCGCTGGCCTTGATATTGGCGTCCAGCGTGGTGATCTGCAGCTTGCTGATGGGGTCGGCAATGCCGTCGTAGCCGTCGGCCCAGCCTGTGGTCGGCGTATTGTGGTCGGCGGTGGCGACGATCGAGCTCACGCGCCAGACCTTGCGCCCGGCCAGCCGCAGCCCTTCGAAGGCCTGCGGGCTGGTCACCTCGTGCACCAGGTGGCGGTCGATATAGAGCACGGCGGTGCCGTCCTCTTCGGTGTGGACGACATGTTCGTCCCACAGCTTGTCGTACAGGGTTCGGGCCATCTTGCGGTCAACCTCCAAGCCCGCGATTGTCCCGCATCGAGCCGCCACAGGCTCCCAGCCTGCCCGCGCTCAGGCCATCATCGCTCCACGACGGGGCGCGATCTCGGCCCCACTGGCTTACAAGGAGTTTCAGATGCAAGTCTTCCTGACCGGCGGCAGCGGATTCATCGGCAGTCACCTGGTGCGTGAATTGCGGGCCGCCGGCTGCGCCGTGCGGGCGCTGTCGCGCCGGCCCGAGAGCGACACCCTCCTCCGGTCGCTGGGCGCGGAACCCCTGCGCGGCACGCTGGCCGACCCCGCCGCGCTGCGAGCGGCCATCTCCGGCTGCGAAGCGGTCTTCCACGCCGCCGCCGACCTCAGCCTGTGGCGAGCCGGTGCCGCAGCGCAGTTCGCCACCAATGTGACCGGCACGCAAAACCTGTTGCACGCGGCCGAGGCGGCCGGTGTGGGCGCCTTCGTACACACCTCTTCGGTTTCGGCCTGGGGGCATCTCACGCCCGGCGTCATCGACGAAGCCGTGCCCCAGCGCGGCGGTGCCAGCTGGATCAGCTACGAGCGCAGCAAGTACCTCGGCGAACAGGCGGTGCGGGCCTCAGCGCTGCCGTGGATCGTGGTCAACCCGGCGCACGTGCTTGGGCCGGGTGACCGCCACAACTGGTCGCGGCTGATCATCATGATCCACCGCGGCCAGTTGCCCGGCATTCCGCCGGGCACTGGTTCGTTTGCCGACGTGCGGCAGGTGGCGCGCGCCCAGGTTCGCGCCTGGCAGCGGCAACGCTTCGGCCAGGCCTATGTGCTGGGCGGCGAGGAAGTCTCTTTCGCGGAATTCGCGCAAAGCGTTGGTGCCTCACTGGGCAAACCCACGCCGGAGCGCGCCATGCCACCCTGGGCTTTGATGGCCTACGCCCGCGCGCTGGATGTCTGGTCACGGCTGAGCGGCAAGGAGCCGCCAGTAACGCCAGAGGGCGCAGCGCTGACCAGCCATCACCTGCACGTGGACTCGGCCAAGGCGCGGCGCGAATTGGGCTACACCGAAACACCGCTGGATGCGCTGCTGTCCGAGACCCTGGTGTGGATGCGCGCCGAAGGCATGCTCGGCGCGCGTTGAAGCGCTGTCGACGCCAGTCGCACCCGGCGCAAGTGCCTCACGCCGCTGCCGCGCGCGCTTCCAGTTCGGCCTTCAGCCCTGGAGCCAGCTGCAGCCGCCGCGCCAGTTCGTCCAGGTAGGCGCGTTCCATCACCGTGGTGTCGTCGGCCACCAGCACGCTGGTCAGGTAGATCTCGGCCGCCATCTCGGGGCCGGTGGCAGCGGCGGCCACGTCGGCCGGGTCCACCGGGCGGCGCAGTTCGGTGTCGACCCAGGCCCGCGTCTCCGCGTCGGCGTTCAGGCGCTGCAGCGAGGCCTCGACCTGACCGCGCTCGGCGTCGTCCAGGTGACCGTCGGACTTGGCTGCCGCGATCAGCGCCTTGAGCATGGCGCGGCTGTGCAGCTCCAACTGCGGTGCGGGCAAGGCGGCAAAGCCGCCGGTGGCCGGCGGCGTGCCGCTCGGCATGGCCGCTGGCGCGCCACCCGTCGCAGGGACACCGGCGTTCTGCCGCTGCCAGTCGCCATAGGCCTTCCAGGCCAGTGCACCCAGGGCCACCACGCTGCCCGTCTTGAGTACCTTGCCGCCCAGTCGGCGGCCACCGCGGCTGCCCAGCAGCAGGCCCAGCACGCCGCCCACTGCGGCCCCGGTGGCGTATTTGCGGCCGTCGCCCGGCTGCATGCCAGAGGTGGCCTGGCCGAGCGCGGAAGTGCCCGTCTTCAGCAGTTGTTCCAGGTAGGACGTGAGATTCATGGCGGAGCCCGGCGATGTGGAAGCAACGACTGTAGCGCCGACGCCGGTGACCGCAGGGGGTGTCCGGGCTTGCCGGGCTTGCCGGGCAAGCCGGATAGGCCAGCGCAGGCATGATGGTGGCTGGCGCGGAGAAGACGATGAGCCTGCAAGCCCTCCTGGGCACCGAACTGCCCCTGATCCAGGCACCGATGGCCGGCGTGCAGGGCAGCGCGCTGGCGCTGGCCATGTGCCGCGCCGGCGGCCTGGGGTCGCTGCCCTGCGCGATGCTGGATGCAGCGGCGCTGCAGCGCGAAGTGGCGGCGCTGCGGGCGGGGACCCATCGGCCCTGGAACCTGAATTTCTTTTGCCACCGCAACCCACCAGCGCCGACAGCCGCTGAGCAGGCGGTCTGGCTGCAGGCGCTGGTGCCGTTCTACCGGGAACTGGGCCTGGACCCCGACGCGACCCAGGCAGCCGGCGCCTCGCGCGCGCCCTTCAGCCACGCCGTGGCCGACCTGCTGGAAGGCGTGCGACCGCCCGTGGTGAGCTTTCACTTTGGCCTGCCGGAACCGGGACTGCTGGCGCGCGTGAAGGGCTGGGGCTCGGTGGTGCTGTCGTCGGCCACCACGGTCGCCGAGGCACTCTGGCTCGAAGCGCATGGCGCCGACGTCATCATCGCGCAGGGGCTGGAAGCCGGCGGCCACCGCGGGCACTTCCTGGACGGCGATGTCGGACTGCAGATGGGCACCTTTGCCCTGCTGCCCCAGGTGGCGCGCGCCGTGCGCTGCCCGGTGGTAGCGGCAGGCGGCATCGCCGACGCCGCCGGCGTGGCCGCCGCACGCGCGCTGGGCGCCGCCGGCGTGCAACTGGGCACGGCTTATCTCTTGTGCCCGGAAGCGCAGACCAGCGTGGTGCACCGCCAGGCCTTGCACAGCGAAGCCGCGCGCCACACAGTGCTGACGACGCTGTTCTCCGGCCGGCCGGCGCGCGGCATCGTCAATCGCTTCATGCGCGAACTGGGCGCGCTGAACCCCGCCGCCCTGCCCTTCCCACTGGCGGCTGCCGCCGTGGCGCCGCTGCGCGCCCAGGCCGAGAGCCGGGGCTCGGGCGACTTCTCACCGCTGTGGTGCGGGCAGAATGCCAGCGGCTGCAGCGAACGACCCGCGGGCGAAGTCACGCGCTCTCTGGCTGCGGGGTGGAACGCCGCGGCGCGCCTGCCGTGAGCGCAGGCGCGCGGTCAATGCTTCAACCAACGACAGGAGTGGCCCATGGGCTGGTTTTCGAAGACCGATGAAGGCTTCTTTCTCGCCACGGTGGTGCCCGACGGCGACGGCGCACGCATCGCGAAATTTCTCGGCCTCGTCAACGGCGAGGCCATCATCGGCGCCAATATCTTCCGCGACATGTTCTCGTCAGTGCGCGACGTGGTCGGCGGCCGCGCCGGCGGCTACGAGCGCGCGCTGTCGGGCGCGCGCGACGCGGCAGTGCAGGACATGGTCGCCGCTGCGCGCGAGATGGGCGCCGACGGCGTGGTCGGCATCGACTTCGACTACGAGGTGCTGGGCGAGACCAACGGCATGATGATGGTCGCCGTCAGCGGCACCGCGGTGAAGATGGCCTGAGCCGCACGCTCAAGCCAGCGCGGCGATCACCTCCGGCGGCGCCTGCACCAGTTCGATCAGCACGCCCTCGCCGCCGAGCGGGAATTCCTCGTTGCCCTTGGGGTGGATGAAGCAGATGTCGTGACCGGTGGCGCCCTTGCGGATGCCGCCGGGCGCAAAGCGCACGCCGTGTGCCGTCATCCACGCCACGGCCTGGGGCAGGTCGTCGACCCACAGCCCCACGTGGTTCAGCGGTGTGGCGTGCACGGCGGGTTTCTTGTCCGGGTCCAGCGGCTGCATCAGGTCCACTTCCACCGCATGCGGGCCGCGGCCCAGGGCGCACACGTCCTCGTCCACGTTCTCGCGCTCGCTGGCGAACGTGGTGGTGATGGTGAGGCCGAAGATGCCGACCCACAGCGCGCGCAGCCGCTCCTTGCTGGGCCCGCCGATGGCCACCTGCTGCAGGCCCAGGATGCGAAAGGGTTTGTCGATGTTCATCAGGCAAAACTCAGGATGGGTTGATCGACGGCCAGGCTCTCGCCCTTGGCGGCCAGCAGTTCCTTCACCGTGCCGTCGCGCGTGGCGGTGAGGATGTTCTCCATCTTCATGGCCTCGATGACGGCCAGCCGCTCGCCGGCCTGCACCACCTGCCCGGGCTGCACGGCAATGTCCACCAGCAGGCCCGGCATCGGCGAGAGCAGGAATTTGCTCATGTCCACCGGCGCCTTGAAAGGCATCACGCGCAGCAGTTCGGCGGCGCGTGCGCTCATCACCTGGGCGTCGATGCGCAGGCCGTTGTGTTCCACGCGCAGCCACAGCCCGTGGCGTTCCACCTGTGCGGTGAAGGGGTGGCCGTTGCAGTGGCCCTGGGCGCGGATGCCGCCGAACTGCCAGTCGTTGACGATGGCATAGGCGCGCCCGTTCACGATCACGGTGGTGACGCCTTCGGCCTCGATGCGCACCGGCACGTGCGTGTGCTCGCCCCGGGCGCCCTTGACGACGACGACGAAGTCGTTGCCGATGACCACGCCGTGCCCGGCCAGCTGGCCGCTGATGCCCGCAGCCCGCGCCAGGTAGCGCCGGTAAGCCGCGGCAGCCAGTGCGACCAGGAAGTCGGGGTCTTCGTGCGGCACGTCCTCGGCGCGGAAGCCCTGACCGTAGTGCTCG
>JAABPT010000140.1 GCA_011391855.1 Burkholderiales bacterium | reverse complement strand
CTGCCGGTGCTGGTGCTGAGCATGCATGCGGAGGAGGAATACGCGCTGCGCGCTTTCAAGGCTGGCGCCAACGGCTATGTCACCAAGGACAGCGCCGCCGCCGAACTGCTGCTGGCCGTGCGCAAGGTGCTGCAGGGCGGCGCCTACGTCACCACCAGCCTGGCCGAACGCGTGGTGCAGCAGCTCAACGGCAGCGTCGAGGTGCCACGCCACGCCAGGCTGTCCAACCGCGAACTGGAAGTGCTGCGGCGCATCGTCGCCGGCGAGCGCTCGACCGATATCGCTCTGGCGCTGAACCTGTCGGTGAAGACCATCAGCACGCACAAGACGCGCATCATGGACAAGTTGCAGCTCACCAGCACCGCCGCACTCATACGCTACGGCATGGAACACCGCCTGCACGGCGAGGAACCGCCGGCCGCCTGGCCCGCCGACCCGCGCGACGATCCCGCCGGCACCCTGCCGGGTGCGCTGGACTGACCGGGGCCGCGGCGGGGCCCGGCCCTTGCGCGGCGGCCAGCGCGGCCAGCACTTCTTCGTCGGGCACCTGATGGAAGTCGACGTAGTGCAGGCCGATGGCGTGGAAGGGCTCGGGCTGCGCCAGGCACACCACGTCGTCGGCCTCCTGGCTGAGCGCGGCCACGGTGTCGGCCGGCGCCACCGGCACCGCCAGCACCAGGCGCGCCGGCTGGCGCCGCCGCAAGGCCTTGATGGCGGCGCGGATGGTGGTGCCGGTGGCCACGCCGTCGTCCACGACCACGACAGTGGCGCCCCGCACCGGCACCGGCGTGCGGCCGCGCAGGTACAAGCCGCGCCGGCGCTCGATCTCGCGCAATTCCTCCTTCGCACGGCGCTGGATGTAGGCGTCGTCGACGCCAGAGTAGCGGCTCGTCGATTCGTCGACCACGATGTCGGGCGGCTGACCGTCCACCACCGCCGCCACCGCCAGTTCGGGCTGCCATGGCGCGCCGATCTTGCGCACCAGCAGCAGGTCCAGCGGAGCGTTCAGCGCGCGCGCCACGACGGCGGCCACCGGCACGCCGCCGCGCGGCAAGGCCAGCACCACCACCGGTGGCGGCAGCGCCATGGCCACCAGGCGCAGCGCCAGCGCGTGCCCGGCTTCGGTGCGGTCGGCAAAGACCTGGCTCATCAGATCCAGCCCTGGGCGTGCAGGTGGGTGGAGAACCACTCGCCGGCCTGGTGCGCCACGGTTTCCAGCGCACCGGGTTCCTGGAACAGGTGCGTGGCGCCGGGCACCACCTCGAGCCGGGCATGGCAGCGCAGCGCTCGCAGCGCGATGCGGTTCAGGCGCAGCACCTCGGTGTCGCTCCCACCCACGATAAGCAGCGTCGGGGCCTGCACGTCGCCGAGTTCGGTCATGGCCAGGTCGGGCCGGCCGCCGCGGCTGACCAACGCACCCACCCAGCCCGGGTGCCGCGCCGCCGCTTGCAGCGCCGCTGCCGCGCCAGTGCTGGCGCCGAAGAGGCCGATGCGCCGCGGTGCCGCTTCCTGCTGACGCAGCCAAGCCAGGGCTTCGCCCAGGCGGCGGCCGAGCAGGCCCATGTCGAAGGCATTGCAGCGCTCCAGCGCCTCGTCCTCAGTAAGCAGGTCGAACAACAGCGTCGACAACCGGTAGTCGTGCATGACCTCGGCCACGGCCCGATTGCGCGGGCTGTGCCGGCTGCTGCCGCTGCCATGCACGAAGACCACCGTGCCCACGGCCCGAGGCACCAGCCCCCAATCGCCCGGCAGCGCCTGCGGCCCCACCTTCACGGCCAGTGCATCGACAAAGGCGACCATTTCTGAACCTCCTGCCCGAGGGCAGCGAGTCCTCGAGCGACGTCCATCTTGGAACGGCTGACCCAGGGCGGATTGAGAACTCGCAAGTCCGATCGACTCGGGGGCGTTAGCCTGCAACCCGGTGCAGGCCAGCCGTGCGCCAAGTGCGCATACCGCATACGGCATTCGGAAGAATCCGAATCAGGCCTCGGATTCCTCGCCAGACTCGACCGAAGCGCCTACGCATTGCAGGCTCGCTGCCCGATTGCCGGTCCCGGGTCGATTGGCCATGCTCAAGGCATGTCCACAGACTTGACTTCAGGCCACACGGGGCCGACCCTGCAAGACAACCTCACCACGCTGAGCCTGCCCGAGGCACGCCTGGCGCGCATCCTGCGCTGCACGGCGTCGGACGTGCTGCGATGGGCCGGCCTGCGCGAGCACGCCAGCGCCGAGACCGACAGCCTCACCTTCGCCCTGCGGCGGGTGCATGCCGAACAGACGCTGCTGCACGAAGGCCAGACCTTCGAGCACCTGTACCTGGTGGGCGGCGGCAGCTTCAAGCATGTGCAGACCGACCTGGAAGGCTACGAACAGGTGCTGGGCTTTGCGATCCACGGCGACATGCTCGGACTGGACGGCCTGGGCCGCGACCGCCACGCCAGCGGCGCGGTGGCGCTGGAGGACTCCAGCGTGGTGGTGCTGCCGTTTTCCGAACTGCTGGCGCTCAGCCACCGCATTCCGGCGCTGGAGCGGCTGCTGCACCGGGCCACCGGCACCGAACTGATGCGTCGCGCCGACACGCAGTACCTGATGTCGGCGCCCAGTTCCGAAGTGCGCGTGGCGCGCTTCGTGCTGCAACTGGCGCAGCGCCAGCGTGCGCTGGGGCATTCCGAACGCCGGCTGCGGCTGCCCATGACACGCCGCGACATCGCCAGCTACCTGGGCGTGGCCCACGAGACCGTGAGCCGTGCGCTCACCGCACTGATGCAGGACGGTTGCATCGCGGTTTCGCACCGCGACATCGAGATCACCGACGAAGCCGGGCTGCGCGAACTGCAGCGCATGACGCGCGGACGTTCGCCGCGCGAAGGGCACGAGCTGGCCGCCTGAGAGCTGCCGCGGCGGCGTCAGCCGCGCAGCGGAGGCGCCGACGAGAGCATCTCGCGCTCGTCGATTTCCTCCTCCAGCAGGCGCATGGTTTCGTCGTTGATGACGGCCTGCGCATGCAGGCCGTGCAGGCAATCGCGTTCGGCCTGGATGCCGGCCAGCCGCAGCCGGCGCGCGCTGGAGATGTGCTCGGCCTTCACCTGGGCGGCTGCGGCATCGCCCTCGCGCAAGGTGATCTTGCCTTCGTAGCGGTGCACCAGCTGGTCGGCGAAGTCCCGCCCTTCGTCGTCCGCGCGCTGCGCCAGCACCGCCTGCACGGCCGCGATGCCGGCGCGGGCCAGTGCCACACGGGCGGCACGTTCTTCCTGCAGGGCGTCGTCGTCGGTGGGCGGGCGCAGCTTGCGGATCAGCCACGGCAGCGGCACGCCGTTCAGCGCCAGCGTGAGCACGATCGTCGCGGCCGCCAGGAAGACCACCAGGTCGCGCTCCGGGAACGGGATGCCGGACGAGGTGAGCACGGGCACCGAAAGCGCGGTGGCCAGCGTGACCGAGCCGCGCACCGCCGCCCAGCCGACCAGGAACATGCGCCGGCCGTCGGGGCCGGTGCGGCCGCCCGCCCAGCCCCACTGGAGCCGGAATCGCACATGCGCCGAGGCCCACACCCAGGCCAGCCGCAACGTCATGAGCAGCGCCCACAGCACGAAGGCCAGCCCCGCCAGCCAGGCGGCGTCGTAGTTCCCCACCGCGGCGAGCATGTGGCGCAACTGCAGGCCCAGCAGCACGAAGACCAGGCCGTTGAAGACATAGGAAATCATGCGCCAGACCTCGCGCGCGTGGCGCCGGCTTTCCGCGGACAGGCCCTGCACCTCCTTGCCACCAGCCCACAGGCCGGCAATGACCACGGCCAGGATGCCCGAGACGTGCAAGGACTCGGCCGCCAGATAGGCGGCATAGGGAATGAGCACGGTCAGCAGCGTCTGCAGCACCGGATCGTCGACGCCGATGCCGATGAGGCGCTGTCGCAACTGTCGCCCGAGCCACTCGACGGCGATGCCGACGCAAACGCCACCGCCGGACAAGAGCAGGAAATTCACCAGCACATCGGTGGTCGTGAAGCCCGCTGCGGCCACGGCTGCCGCCACCGCCAGCTTGAAGGCCACCAGGCCGGTGGCGTCGTTGAGCAGGCTTTCGGCGTTGATGATGTGCGACACCCGGTTGGGCAGCGGCAGCCCCGCCGTGGTGGCCACCGTGGCCACGGCGTCGGTGGGCGTGACGATGGCGCCCAGCGTGAAGGCCACGGCCAGCGGCATGGCCGGCACCAGCCAGTGGATGGTGTAGCCCACCACCACCACCGTGAGCACCACCAAGCCCAGCGCCAGCAGCAGCACGGGCCGCAGCACCTGCAGCAGGTCGCGGCGCGGCAGCACGCGGGCGTCGGCGAACAGCAGGGGCGGAATGAAGAGCAGCAGGAAGAGCTCCGGGTCGATGCTGACGCGGTCGAGTCCGGGCAGCAGCGAGGCGGCGGCACCGATGACGACCAGAAAGATCGGCAGCCCCATCCTGGCCCAGCGCACCAGCGCCCCGCCCAGGCCCGTGAGGATGAGCAGGACGATCGTCAGTTCGATGGTGTGCATGGGCTTGTTCCTGGCGGCCGGGCCGCCGGATCATGCCGCCGATGGAATCGATGGGCGACCCCGGAAAAAAGAAAGACAGGCCGATGCGCGCCTGTCTTTCTTCGCTTTGGTGGGCCCTGGGCGATTCGAACGCCCGACCTACGGATTAAGAGTCCGCTGCTCTACCAGCTGAGCTAAGAGCCCTGAAACCTGTTCTATCTGATTGTCACGTGGTGGGTCGTGCGTGACTCGAACACGCGACCAACGGATTAAAAGTCCGCTGCTCTACCGACTGAGCTAACGACCCGTCCGCAGAGCCTCAAATTATATCTGTCTTTTGGCCGCTTCCCGGGCCGCTGGGGCAGCGAGCAGCGCTTCCACCGCCAGACCCGCGGCGACCATGCCGAAGGTGGCCGTGACCATGACGCTGGAGCCGTAGCCGTGGCAGTTCAGGCTGCCGTCCACCGCGTCGGCGCCGGACTGGTCTGCTTCGCACACTGCCGCCGGCGCCACGACACTCTCGCGCGAGAAGACGCAGCGCACGCCCATCGTTCCCTGCCGCGGCGCACCGGCCTCCTTGCGCAGGCGCTGGCGCAGGCTGGCCAGCAGCGGGTCGTGCGTGGCCTCGGCCAGGTCGGCCACCTCCACGCGCTGCGGCTGGCGCTTGCCGCCGGCCGCGCCCACGCACACCAGCGGCACGCCCTGGCGCAAGCTCCACGCCGCCAGCGCCAGCTTGGCGCGCACCTGATCGCAGGCGTCCACCAGCACGTCCACCGGTGCCGGCAGCAGCGCCGGCCAGTTGTCGGGCGCCACGAAATCCTCCACCGCCAGCACCTCGCAACCGGGGTGGATGTCCTTGATGCGTTCGCGCAGCGCCTGCACCTTGGCCTGGCCCAGCGTGCAGGTGAGCGCCTGCACCTGGCGGTTGACATTGGACTCGGCGATGTGGTCCAGGTCGATCAGCACCAGTCGCGCCGCGCCGCAGCGCGCCAACGCTTCGGCCACCCAGGAACCCACGCCGCCCAGGCCGACCACGGCCACGCGCGCGGCGCGCAGGCCGGCATAGGCAGCGTCGCCGTACAG
>JAABPT010000150.1 GCA_011391855.1 Burkholderiales bacterium | reverse complement strand
TGCAGGTCGAGTTGTGTGGCCATGAGGCTTGCTGTGGTCCGGGCGAAAGGATGGGATTATCTATGGAGGAGTTCGGCGGCCCAGGCAGCGGCTTCGGCCAGCGGCCGGGTGACTTGCGACGCGGTGGCGTCGCGCAGCGGCTTGACGGCCACCAGGCCCTGCGCCAGTTCGTTGGCGCCGAACACCAGCGCCCAGCGCGCGCCGCTGGCGTCGGCGCGCTTGAACTGCGACTTCATGCTCCCGCCGCCGGCATGCATGAGCACCGCCACGCCGGCGGTGCGCAAGGCCTCGCTCACCTGCACGGCCACCGGCAGCGCCGCTTCGTCCGGCACCACGGCATACGCGTCGGGCACGGGCGGCGGCGGCGCCGTGCCCGACTGCTGCAGCAGGTCGAGCACACGCTCGATGCCCAGTCCCCAGCCGATGCCGGGCGCCGGCTTGCCACCGACGAGTTCGATCAACCCGTCGTAGCGGCCACCGCCGCACACCGTGCCCTGCGCGCCCAGGCGGTCGGTGGTCCACTCGAAAACCGTCAGCGAGTAGTAGTCCATGCCGCGCACCAGCCGGTGGTTCACGCGAAAGGGCTGGCCGGCCGCTTCGAGCGCGCCGCACAGGCCTTCGAAATGCTTCAGCGATGCGTCGCCCAGGTAGTCCATCAGGCGCGGCGCCGCCTCCACCAGCGCCTGCATGGCCGGGTTCTTGGTGTCCAGGATGCGCAGCGGGTTGCTGTGCAGCCGGCGCTGCGCCTCGGCGTCGAGCACTTCCCGGTGGGCCTCGAAATGCGCCACCAGCGCCTCGCGGTGGGCCCGACGTTCCGCGGCCTGGCCCAGGCAGTTCAACTCCAGGCGCACGTCGTTCAGACCCAGGTCGCGCCACAGGCTGCGGCACATGAGGATGACTTCGGCATCGACATCCGGGCCGGCGTAACCGAGCGCCTCCACGCCCACCTGGTGGAACTGCCGGTAGCGCCCGCGCTGCGGCCGCTCGTGGCGGAACATCGGGCCCATGTAGTACAGGCGTTTGCCGCCGTCGTAGAGCATCGAATGCTCCACCGCGGCCCGTACCACGCCGGCGGTGCCTTCCGGGCGCAGCGTGAGCGCATCGCCGTTCATGGCGTCGGTCCAGGAGTACATCTCCTTTTCGACGATGTCGGTGACCTCGCCCAGGCTGCGCACGAACAGCGGCGTGGGTTCGACGATGGGCACGCGGATGTTCTGATAGCCATAACGGCGCATGAGCGCGCGCACGGTCTCTTCGAACCACTCCCAGCGCGCCGAATCGGGCGGCAGGATGTCGTTCATGCCTTTGACGGCCTGGATCTTTTCTGGCATGGCTGGCAGGGAAAGTGCGTTCAACGCCGGGGCGGGCCCCCGGCGTCGCGTCGATCGGAGGGTCAGGCCCGCACCGCGGCAGTGCCGAAGCGGCGCTCGATATAGCTTTCGACGATCTTTTGGAACTCGTTCGCGATACCCTCGCCGCGCAGCGTCAGCGCCTTCTCGCCGTCGATGAACACCGGCGCCGCCGGGGCCTCGCCGGTGCCCGGCAGGCTGATGCCGATATCGGCGTGTTTGCTTTCGCCCGGGCCGTTGACGATGCAGCCCATCACCGCCACCTTCAGGTTCTCTACCCCCGGGTACTTCGCTTTCCACACCGGCATCTGGGCGCGCAGGAAATCGTCGATCTGCTTGGCCAGTTCCTGGAAGGTGGTGCTGGTGGTGCGGCCACAGCCGGGACAGGCGGTGACGCTGGGGTTGAAGGCGCGCAGGCCCAGGCTCTGCAGGATCTCCAGCGCCACCACCACTTCCTGCGTGCGTGCCTCGCCGGGCTGCGGCGTCAGGCTGACGCGGATGGTGTCGCCGATGCCTTCCTGCAGCAGCACGCCCAGGGCCGTGGCGCTGGCCACCGTGCCCTTGGTGCCCATGCCGGCCTCGGTGAGGCCCAGGTGCAGCGCATAGTCGCAACGCCGCGCCAGCGCGCGGTAGACCGAGATCAGGTCCTGCACGCCGCTGACCTTGCAGCTGATGATGATGTGGTCGGGGTTCAGCCCCATCTCGCGCGCCACCTCGGCCGAGCTCAGCGCCGACTGCACCAGCGCCTGGTACATCACCTGCTTGGCGTCCAGCGGCCGCGCGCGGCGGGCGTTCTCGTCCATCAGATGGGCCAGCAGTTCCTGGTCGAGGCTGCCCCAGTTGACGCCGATGCGCACCACCTTGTCGTGCTTCACGGCGGCTTCGATCATCTGGCCGAACTGGCGGTCGCGCTTGTCGCCCTTGCCCACGTTGCCGGGGTTGATGCGGTATTTCGACAGCGCCTTGGCCATGGCCGGAAAGTCGGTCAGCAGGCGGTGGCCGTTGTAGTGGAAGTCGCCCACCAACGGCACGTTGATGCCCATGCGGTCGAGCTGCTCGCGAATGTGCGGCACGGCCTCGGCGGCCTCGGGCGTATTGACGGTGATGCGCACCAGCTCGCTGCCGGCCACGGCCAGTTCCTTGACCTGAATCGCGGTGCCGATGACGTCCACCGTGTCGGTGTTGGTCATGGACTGCACGCGCACCGGCGCGTCGCCGCCCACCGTCACCACATGGTCGCCCCACGCCACGCGCGCCTGGCGCGAACGCCTTGCGGCAGGCGCGGCGGCTTCGATGATGTCCACGGGATCGGGTGCATTCATGGCAAGACCTGGTTGGCCCCGGCGGCGCTCAGGGCAGTTCGACGCGAGCCACATTGTCGCGGGTGCGCGCTGCCAGGTCGACCGGCTGGCCGCGAAACCCCAGCTGCGTGGCAGCGGCATTGCCGATCACCAGGCGGATCGGCAACGCGCCGTCCAGGCCCACGCTTTCGCCCGGCAGCACGGTGCGCGACAGCAGCACCTGGCCATTGGCGTCGCGCACGTCGACCCACGACGCCTCGGTGGTGCGCAGTTGCACCAGGCCGGCGGCAGCCACCTCAGCGGGGGAACCGGCGGGCTCTGGCGGCGGCGTCGAGAATACGGTCTCGCCGGTCGGCTGGGACGCCGCGGTGTCGACGGTCGCCGCGGCGGCCGACGCCGCAGACGCCGCAGACGCGGCTTCGAGGGGCGCCGACGCAGCGACGGCCGGTGCCGACGCCGCCACGGGCGCGGGTTCGCCCGACGGCCACAGGCCGGGCGGCAGGAAATAGACGACCAGTGCCGCCACCATGAGTGCCACCGCGGCCAGCACCAGCGGCCGCACCGCCGAGCCGGCCAGGCCAGGATCGTCGCGCCCGGGTCGGCCCTGGAAGGGCTCCTTCAGGCCGCCGTCGCCGGGCTCCAGCGCCACCAGGATGGGCTGCGGCAACAGGTCCAACACCGGGCGCGGGTCGATCTTCAGCGTGCGGCACACGGACTGCGCCAGGGCCCGCGTGAAGGCGGCGTCGGGCAACTCGCTCCAGCGGTCGCCTTCCAGTGCGTCCAGCTTGCGCGGCGCGACCTTGATCGCCGCGGCCAAGGCGGCGATGTGCAACCCCTGCCGCTCGCGAGCGGCCTTGAGCAGCGCACCGGCGCTGGGTTTTTCGGCAGCAGGTTCAGTCATCGAAGCGGCCCCGCTCGAACTGCAGGGTCTCGGTGGATTGCGGGAAGCGTTCCTGCAGCTGGCGGCCGTAAGCCTGGACGGCGTCGACGTTGCCCAGCCGGCGTTCGATGCGCGCCGCCAGCCACAGGCTTTGCGCGCTGGTCTGGTCGGGCTGGGCATTGATGCGCTGCACGTAATAGCGCGCGCGCACGAGCTCGCCGCGGCGCAGCAGCACCTCGCTCAGGTTGTAGGCCGCCACGGGGTTGGTGGGGTCGAGCTCGTAGCAACGCGACAGCGTGCGATCGGCCTGCGCCCACTGGCCGGCGCGCGCCTGGCATACGCCCTGCGCCAGCAGCGTGCGCGTGATCTCGCGGTACTGCGGCTGCGCCAGGGCGCGTTCGAACTGGGCGTTGCCCTCGTCGTAGCGGCCCTGCTGGCACAGGAACCAGCCGTGGTTGTGCATCGTATTGCCGTCGCGCGGGTTGAGCTTGAGCGCGCGCTCGAAGTCCGCGTCGGCAAGCTGGGCCTCGCCCAGCGAAGCGTGGATCAGGCCGCGCAAGCTGTAGGCCTCGGCCAGGTCGGGCTTGGCGGCAATCGCCACGTTGACTTCGTCCAGCGCCGTGCTGGCCTGGCCGCGCGCCAGGTACAGGCCGGCCAGTTCCAGCCGCACCTGCGCGCGGCGCTGGGCGTCGCCGGGCTCGGTGCCGGCACGCGCCGGCAGGCCGTCGCTGCCGGCCGTGCTGGTGGTGACGGTGGTCGTGGAGGTGCAGGCGGAGAGCACCGCCAAGGCCACGGCCACGCCGGCCGGTCGCATTGCCGAACGCCACCGCCGCAGGATCAAGACACGCCCCCGACGGTGGCGATAGGGATCACATCGCGCCGTGCCGCGAGCCGCTCGCGCGCGTTGGTGCGGTCTTGCACCTCGCCGGCCAACTGGCCGCAGGCGGCGTCGATATCGTCGCCACGCGTCTTGCGGATGGTGGTCACGATGCCGGCGTCCTGCAGCACCTGGGCGAAAGCCAGCACGCGCTCGCGCGGCGAACGCTTCAGGCCGGAAGCCGTGAAGGGGTTGAACGGAATCAGGTTGAGCTTGCAGGAGATGCGGCCCAGCGCGCGGCTGGCCGCGGCCTGCCCTTGCACCAGGCGCACCAGCTCATGCGCCAGTTCGGGTGTGTCGTTCACGCCGTCCAGCATGCAGTACTCGAAGGTGATGAAGTCGCGCGGCGCCGCGGCCAGGTAGCGCTGGCAGGCCGCCAGCAGTTCCTGCAGCGGGTATTTGCGGTTCAGCGGCACCAGCGAATCGCGCAAGGCGTCGTTGGGCGCGTGCAGCGAAACGGCCAGCGCCACCGGACAGTCTTCGCGCAGACGGTCGATCATGGGCACCACGCCCGAGGTCGACACCGTGACGCGGCGGCGCGACAAGCCGTACGCGTGGTCGCTGAGCATGGTGCGCAAGGCGGGCACCAGCGCCGCATAGTTCTGCAGCGGCTCGCCCATGCCCATCATCACCACGTTGTCGATGGCGCGCACGCCCGCCGGCAGCGCCAGCCGTTGGCGCAGCCGGTGCTCGGCAAACCAGAGCTGGGCAACGATTTCGCCGCTGCCGAGGTTGCGGCTGAAGCCCTGGTGGCCCGTGCTGCAGAAGCGGCACCCCACCGCGCAGCCGGCCTGCGACGATACGCACAGGGTGCCGCGGTCGTCCTCGGGAATGAAGACAGCTTCGACGGCGTTGCCGCCGCCGACGTCGAACAGCCACTTAACCGTGCCGTCGGCCGACCGGTGCTCGGACATCAGCGGCAGCGCGCGTACCTCGGCCACGCCGGCAAGTTTATCGCGCAGCGACTTGGCCAGGTCGGACATGCGGCCGAAGTCGGACTCGCCCTTCTGGTGGATCCAGCGGTACAGCTGCACGGCGCGGAAGCGCTTCTCGCCCAGCCCTTCGCAGAAGGCCGTCAGCCCCTCGAGGTCGAAGTCGAGAAGATTGACGGCCATCTCGCGCTCAGCGCGTGTAGACGTTCATGCCGGCGAAGAAGAACGCAATCTCCACCGCAGCGGTTTCCGCGGCGTCGGAGCCGTGCACGGCATTGGCGTCGATGCTGTCGGCGAAGTCGGCGCGGATGGTGCCCTTGTCGGCCTTCTTGGGGTCGGTGGCGCCCATCAGTTCGCGGTTCTTGGCGATGGCGCCCTCGCCTTCCAGCACCTGGATCATCACCGGACCGGAAATCATGAACTTGACCAGGTCGTTGAAGAACGGGCGCGCCTTGTGCACTGCGTAGAAGGCCTCGGCCTCGCCGCGCGACAGGTGGGCCATGCGCGCGGCGATGACCTTCAGGCCGGCGCCTTCGAAGCGGGCGTAGATCTGGCCGATCACATTCTTGGCCACGGCGTCGGGCTTGATGATCGAGAGCGTACGTTCAATGGCCATAAGAAAAATCTCCTGAATCAATGACTTGGCAAAGCTTTTGATTGTAGCCTGCAGGCCTTCAGCGGCCCCGGCCCGGGCCACCGCTGCGGCCGCCGCCACGGTTGCCGCGACCACCGCCCGGGCCGCCGCTCTTGCGGCGGAAGGCGTCAGCGCCGATATAGCCCACCGCGGTGCGCATGGGGTCCGGCTGACCGCCCTTGGGGGCCCCGCCTCCCTTCGGCGCGCCGCCATGTTTGCCGCCACCGCCGCCACCACTGCGCGCCCCGCCGCTGCTGCCGCCCGGGCCGAAGCCGCCATGGCCGCGCGCGCCCTGGGTGAAGCGCTTGTCGTAGGTCTGTTGCAGCGGATTGGGGATCGGGCCGTCCTCGGGAATGTCGCGCCGCGGCGCGCGGTCCTTCTGCAGCGCCCGCTTGTCGTAGGTCTGCTGCAGCGGGTTGGGAATCGGACCGTCTTCCGGGATGTCGCGGCGCAACTGGCGCTCCTGCTGGATCGCCCGCTTGTCGAAGGTCTGCTGCAAGGGATTCGGGATCACGCCGCCCTCGCCGCCCTCGAAATCGGGCGAACGCGGGCCGCGCGGGCCGCGCTCGGGCCGCGGCCCGCGCTCCGGCCTGGGGCCGCGGTCGGCACGCTCCGGACGCGGTCCCGGCTCCAGGGCCTGGGCGCGCGGCGGCCGCTCGGCCGCATCGGGCCGTGGTCCGCGGTCACCGTCTTCGCCACGGCGCCCGCCGCGGCGATTGCGCCCGCGACGCGGGCCGGCGTCGCGTTCTGCCTCGCGTTCCGGACGCGGGCCACTGGCCAGGCGGCGCAGCGTGCGCAAGTCGTCCTCGGCGAGGTCGACCCAGACGCCACGCTTCAGCCCGTGCGGCAGCACCACCGAGCCGTAGCGGATGCGGATCAGCCGGCTCACCGCATGGCCCACGGCCTCGAACAGTTTGCGCACCTCGCGGTTGCGGCCCTCGGTGATGACGACGCGGTACCAGTGGTTGACCCCTTCGCCGCCGCCGTCGTCGATGCTCTTGAAAGCGGCGCGCTGGCCGTCGATCTCCACACCTTCCAGCAGCCGGGCCTTGGCCTCGGGCTCGAGCAGGCCCAGCGAGCGCACCGCATATTCACGTTCGACGCCGAAGCGCGGGTGCATCAGCTGGTTGGCCAGTTCGCCCGAATTGGTGAACAGCAGCAGGCCTTCGGTATTGATGTCGAGCCGGCCCACCGACTGCCACTTGCCATGCTGCAGCCGCGGCAGGCGGCGAAACACGGTGGGCCGCTGCTGCGGGTCGTCGTGCGTGACCACCTCGCCGGCCGGCTTGTGATAGGCCAGCACGCGCGGCGGCGGCGGCGCGATGCGTACGCGCACCGGCTTGCCGTCGACGGCGAGGCGGTCGCCGAACGAGATGCGCTGGCCGGTGTGCGCCGCCTCGCCGTTCACGGTGACTCGGCCCTCGGTGATCATCTGCTCCAGAT
This sequence comes from Burkholderiales bacterium, assembly GCA_011391855.1. Classification (GTDB taxonomy): domain Bacteria; phylum Pseudomonadota; class Gammaproteobacteria; order Burkholderiales; family Burkholderiaceae_C; genus Rubrivivax. Next base: position 14,131 of record JAABPT010000150.1, on the reverse strand, counting down.
CGCGCCGCGAGCCGACGCCGGCCTGCGCCAGCACCTTGTGCAGCTTGGGGGCGTCGGGCTCGGCGGCCAGCACCCGCTTGGGCGGCGCGGCGGGCTCGGTGGCTTCGGCCGCTGCCGTGTCTTCGTCGTAGGCGCCCGAGAGCACCTGGGCAAAGACCTCGGCGGCCTCGGGCGCGGGCAGGCGCGGCACGGCGGGCTCGCCCTCGGATGCTGACTCAGCCTCGCCCGCCGTGGGCTCGTCGCCCTCGCCGGCGGCCCATGCCGGTGCTCCCGTCTCGTCGCCCGGCACCCGATCGGCGCCCCGGCGGCCACGCCGGCGGTTGCGCCCACGCCGGCCACCGCCTTCCGGCTCGCCTCCCTCGGGTGTCGGCAGCCCCCCTGCCGGCGGCTCGGCACCGGAGGCGGGCTCGCCCTTGGACGCCGGGTTTGGCGCATCGCTGTCCCCTGATCCAGCCACGGCCACTGCGGCCGGCGCAGCCGCTGCAACGACTGGGGTTGGCACGATCCCGTCGCTGGCATCGCCGTCCGTGTCGGGCGCCTTCGCGGTGCGCGGCAGCGCGGCAGGCTCGGGGGCTGGCTCAATCGCAACAACGGCCTCGTGGTCGGCCGCCACGGCGGCTTCAGCCGTCTTGCGCGGCGCGCGCTTGCGCTTGGGCTTGTCGACGAGCGCAGCGTCGGCCGCGACCGGCTCGGCCAAGGGGCTGTCGGACGGCGTGGGTTCGGCTTCGTGGGCGTTCATGCTTGGGCGTCGGTGGGGAACAGGGGATTCATGCGGGTACGGTCGGGCAAGGCGGTGGCGTCGCCCACGTCCGTGCCGGAACGAGCGAGTTGTGCTCGCCCGGTGGCATCGGCATCGGCGTCAGAGGCGCCAGCGCCATCGGCCACCACCTCGACATGGGGGCCGGAGGCGGCGGTCAAAGGCTCGAGTGCTGATTCAAACGCTGATTCCGGAGCCGCTTCGGACAACGCCGCCGCCTGCGCTTCGGCGGCTTCCAGCGGCAGGTCGCCCTGCGCCTCGCCCAGAAGTGGCGGCGCCGCTTCCAACGCCGCCAGCGCCTGCGCGCCGCGCACGCCGTTCAGCGGGCCCTCCAGCGGCGGCAGCTGGTCCAGGCTGGCCAGTCCCAGGTCGTCCAGGAACTGGCGCGTGGTGGCGTACAGCGCCGGGCGTCCCGGCGCCTCGCGGTAGCCGATGGCGTCGATCCAGCCGCGCTCCTCGAGCTGCTTGACGATCTGGCTGCTGACGGTGACGCCGCGGATGTCCTCGATGTCGCCGCGTGTCACCGGCTGCCGGTAGGCCACGATGGCAAGCGTCTCCATCGCGGCACGAGAATATTTCGGCGGCTTTTCCGGATGCAGGCGGTCGAGATAGGCGCGCATTTCCGGCCGGCTCTGGAAGCGCCAGCCGCTGGCCAGCGTCACCAGTTCCACGCCGCGGTCGTGCCAGTCGTCGGCCAGTTCGTCGAGCAGGCGGCGCAGCGTGTCGGCGCCGACCTCGTCGCCGAACAAGGCTCTCAGGTCGGCAAGCGGCAAGGGCGAAGTGGCGCAGATGAGCGCGGTTTCGAGGACGCGTTTGGCCTCTGTCGTATTCATGGCCTGTGCTTGTGGCTTGACCTCCGGCACGGCGGCGGTCAGATCAATTCATCGGGGTACGGGCCCCGCCCGGCAGAAGGCCTCGGGTGCGGGGTGGTTCGCATGGCCCGGCAAGGCCGGGACGGAGCAGCGTTTCAAACAGGCGCGGCACTCGGAGTGCCTGCAGCGCTGTGAATTTCCGTGATTGTAGCGCGCCGGTCGAAATCTCAGGTCGGGATCTCAGGCCGGGCTCAGGTGGTGCCGACGAGCACCCGCGCCCAGGCCGCGGCGAAGTCGGCCGGCGGCGGGCAATCGAAGGCCAGGGCGGCACGCGTCACCGGGTGCGCCAGGCGCAACTCGGTCGCATGCAGCGCCTGGCGCACCAGGCCCAGCGCCGGGCGGCCGCCGTACAAGACGTCGGCCAGCAGCGGCTGGCCGCGCGAGGCAAGGTGGACGCGGATTTGGTGTGTGCGCCCGGTGTGCAGGGTGCAGCTGAGCGCGGTGACGGCACTTTGGCTCTCAGGGTCGGCACCGACCGCCACGCGCTGCACGTCGGTGCGCGCCTGGCGCCCGCCAGCGGCCACGGACACCACGGCCATGCGCACGCGCACATGCGGGTCGCGCCCGATCGGCGCCTCGACAGTGAACGAGGCCTCGGCCGTGGCGCCGTGCACCAGCGCCAGATAGCGGCGGTGCACGCTGCGCGCGGCGATATCGCGCACCAGCGCCGTCACCGCCGGCAGGGTTTTGCCCACCATCATGACGCCGGAGGTGTCCTTGTCCAGCCGGTGCACGATGCCGGCGCGCGGCAGCGTGGCCGCCGCCGCATGGCGCGCCAGCAGGCCGTTGAGCAGCGTGCCCGACCAGTTGCCGGGCGCCGGATGCACCACCAGCCCGGCGGGCTTGTCCAGCACCAGCAGGTGTTCGTCCTCGTACAGCACCACCAGCGGCATGGGCTGCGCGATGTAGGCGCGGCTCTCCTCGGTGGGCACCAGTTCGAGCGTCAGCATCTGCCCCGCGCGCACGCGGCGAGACGACGTGGCTGCCGGTGCACCGTCGAGCCGCACATGCCCGCCCGCGACGAGATGCTGCAAGTGGCTGCGGGAAAACTCGGGCGCCATCGCAACGAGGGCCTTGTCCAGACGGGCGCCGTGCAGGGCCGCCGCGACCTCGGCGATTCGACTTTCGAAGGGGTTGGCCAGCGGCTCGGCCGCGGTGTCTTCCAGGGCTTCGGTGCCAGGGCTGATCAGGTCGGGCTCCCTATAATCTGCGCTTTCGCAGCCACCGCCACCCCACCCGATGACCGTTTCCCTGATCTGGCGCGCCGTGCTCCTGGCCGTGGTCGCCGCGTCTGTGCAACTGTCCGGTTGCAGCTCGACGCCGAAGGATCAAGCGCCGATGGCAACGGCCGAACAATTGTACAAAGACGCCCGCGAGGACATGGACTCGGGCAACTACGCCAGCGCCATCAAGTCCCTGGAGCGCGTGGAGGGGTTGGCCGCCGGATCGCTGCTGGCCCAGCAGGCCCAGCTGGATATGGCGTACCTGAACTGGCGGCTCGGCGAGCGCGCGCAGGCGCTGACCACGATCGAGCGCTTCATCAAGCTCAACCCGTCGAGCCCGGCGCTGGACTACGCGTTGTACCTGCGCGGTCTCGTCAATTTCAACGACAGCCTCGGCCTGATGGGCAACCTCGCCGGCCAGCAGCTTTCGGAGCGCGACCAGCGCGCCTCGCGCGACGCCTGGGAGGCCTTCAAGCAGCTCGTCGACCGCTTTCCTGATTCCCGCTACACACCCGACGCGCAACAGCGCATGGACTACATCGTCAATTCGCTAGCCGAGTACGAGGTACACGTGGCGCGCTACTACTTCCGCCGCGGCGCCTACCTGGCGGCGGCCAACCGCGCGCAGTACGCGATCACCGAGTTTTCGCAGGCGCCCAGCGTCGAGGAGGCGCTGTATCTCCTGGTCGCCAGCTACGACAAGCTGGAGATGCCGGTGCTGCGCGACGCCGCGGAGCGCGTGCTGCGCCAGAATTTCCCCAACAGCGACTACCTCACCCAAGGACTGTTGGCGCGCAAGACGCCCTGGTACCAGTTCTGAGGCCAGCCGGCGGCCCGCTCAGTGCGCGGCCGCCAGCTCGGCCAGCCAGGCCAGCGCCTGCTCCTCTTCGGCCAGCCGCCCCATCGGCGGCAAGGCGGCCAGCAGCCGCCGGCCGTAGGCCATCTGGCGCAATCGCGGGTCGCACAGTACGAGCAGGCCGCGGTCGGTCTCGGTGCGGATGAGCCGCCCCGCGCCCTGCTTCAGCGACACCGCCGCCTCGGCGACGAAATAGTCGTCGAAGGGGTTGCGCCCCTGCGCCCGCAGCTGGCGCACGCGCGCTTCCACCAGCGGGTCGCCGGGCGGCGGAAACGGCAGCTTGTCGATGAGCACGCATTGCAGCGCGTCGCCCGGCATGTCGATGCCTTCCCAGAAGCTGGCCGAGCCCACGAGCACGCAGCCGCGGCCGTCGCCGAAGCGCTGCAGCAGCGCACGCCGCGGTTCGGTGCCCTGCACCAGCACGGTCAGGCCAGCCGCCTCGGGCTGGGCGGTGATCGCGTCGGCCACCACGGGCAGCACACGCAGCGTCGTCGTCAGCACGAAGGTGCGTCCGCCCAGGGCGCCGGCGCAGCGTGCCGCCAGAGCGCCCACCGCGGCGGCATGGCCAGGCGCATTGGGCAGCGGAAAGCGCGCCGGCACCCACACGCGCGCGTGCGCCGGGTAGTCGAAGGGGCTGCCGACGCGCAGCTTCTCGGCGTCTTCCAGGCCGGTGCTGGCGGTGAACCAGCTCAAGGCCTCGTCGTCGCCCAGCGTGGCCGAGGTGAAGATCCAGGCCCGTGGCGCCAGCGCACGCTGTTCGGACAGCATCTCGCGGATGTCCAGCGGCGACTCGACCAGCCGTGCCTGCTGCGGCGTCAGGTCGATCCAACGCACGTGGTCGGCAGCGGCCTCGCCGCCGAAACGCCCGGCCAGCGCGGCGAGCGTGCGCGCGCGCTGCTCCAGCTTGGGAAAGTCGGGCGCGGCCTCGGCCACCGCGGCCAGCGCCTGGGCCGCGGCCAGCGCGGCATCGGCCAGGGCCTGCAGCGCCGGCTCGGTGGCGGCGCTGCGCTCTTCCCAGCGGCGCTTGAGCATGCCGCGCACTTCGCGCTGCTCGCCGGCGCAGGCCAGGCGCAGTTCGCGCGCTGCGTGCTCGACGCCGGCCTGCAATTCGTTCCACGGCTGCAGCCCGCGCGCATGCGCCAGGCCCGCGGCGAGCAGGTCACGTCCCAGGTCGATGGCCTGCCCGGTGGCCAGCGTGGTGCCCAGGAACTGCACGCCGGCTTCCACCAGCTGGTGCGCCTCGTCGAAGACGGCCGCGTCCACCGTGGGCAGCAGCTCGGCCACGCCGCTGTCGCGCAGCGCCATGTCGGCGAAGAAGAGGTGGTGGTTGACGACCACCAGGTCGGCCGCCATCGCGTCACGCCGCGCCTGCATCACATGGCAGGTACGGAACTCGGGGCATTCGCTGCCCAGGCAGTTGTCGCGCGTGGAGGTCACGAGCGGAATCACCGGCGAGCGATCGTCCAGGCCTTCGATCTCGGCCAGGTCGCCGCTTTGCGTGGCCTGCGCCCACTGCGCCACGCGGTGCAGCGCGCGCGCCGCAAAGCGGTCGGGCAGCTGCGCCCCCACTTGAGCCTGGATCAACCGGTGCCGGCACAGGTAGCTGGCGCGGCCCTTGAGCAAGGCCATGCGCACCGGCACGCGCAAGGCGTCGCGCAGGCGCGGCAGGTCGCGCAGGAAAAGCTGGTCCTGCAGGCTCTTGGTGGCGGTGCTGATCAGCGCCCTGCGGCCCGACAGCAGCAGCGGCACCAGGTAGGCGAAGGTCTTGCCGACACCGGTGCCGGCCTCGGCCACCAGCGTCTCGCGGTCGGCCACCGCGCCAGCGATGCGCGCCGCCAAGGTGTCCTGCGCCTCGCGCGGCAGGAAATTCGGGTCGCTGCGCGCCAGTGGACCGTCGGCAGCAAAAGCGCGGGCCACCGTGGCGGCGAGGTCGTCGGTCAATCAGGCACCCCAAGACCTGCGGCCGATCCCGCCAGGCGGGAGTGGGCGTTCGGCAGAGGCTGCGCGCTCACGCGGGCTCGGGCGGTTCCACCTGCAGCTCCAGGCTCGCGATCTGGTCCCGCAGCAACAGTCGGCGCTTCTTCAGGCGGCGCAGCGTCAATTCGTCGCCGGGATGGTCGAGCAGGTTGCGGTCGATCAGGTCGTCGAGATCGGCGTGTTCCATGCGCAATTCAATGAGCCGGCGCGGCGGTGAATTCAGGTTCTCGTCCATTGCTGCACGGTTGCAAGGTAGAGCCTGAGTTTATATTCCTGGTCGTGATCAGTGCCGCGCAATCCTTCCGCATCAGTGCCGCCACCGGGCTGCACCGCGGCGACCGCGCGTACCAGCAGGACCAGGTGGAAGTCATCGCGCACCCGCGCACCAAAGGCGCCGTGCTCGCCCTGGTGGCCGACGGCATGGGCGGCAAGAGCGGCGGGCGCAAGGCCGCAGACCAGGTGCTGCTCACCGGCCGCCAGATCTTCGAGCGCTTCGCGCCGGGCGAGGACGACGCCGGCGAGATGCTGCGCCAACTGGTGCTGGAGTCGCACCTGATGATCAAGCTCACGGCCATCACGTCCGAGGAAGAACCGCACAGCACGGTGGCGGCGTTCTTCATCGGCCCCGGACTGGAATGCGACGCGGTGCATGCCGGTGATTCGCGCATCTACCACTTCCGTGGCGCCGAGATGATGGAGCGCACGGTGGACCATTCGTTCGTGCAGCGCCTCATCGACGAAGGCAAGATCACCGAGGAAGCGGCCAATACGCACCCGCAGTCCAACCTGCTCACCGGCTGCCTGGGCACACACGCCGACCCGCCGGTGACGCTGTGGCACATCGACCGCCTGGACTACGGCGACACCGTGCTGGCCTGCAGCGACGGCCTGTGGCACTACTTCACGCCCAAGGAAATGGGCGCCATCCTGCACGCGCTGCCGCCGCGCGAGGCCAGCGAGATGCTGATCAGCAAAGCGCGTCAACGCGCCCGCGGCGGCGGCGACAACCTGTCGCTGGCACTGGTGCGCATCGACCCGCCGCGCTGACGCCTGGGCATCGGGATCGGCAGTCGAGCGCTGATTCGCGATCTCGCCAGAGTAGTCAGCGGCTGGGTGTGCTCGCGGCGTCCGGCACGGGCAGCGGGGCCACTGTCTTGCCGGCGGCTTCGCGTTCCGCCACCCGCCTTCGCACGCGCTCGAGCGCGGCATCGGCGTCCTCGCGCCGGCGCTGTGCCGCTCGTGCACGCTCGGCGGCCTGTGCCGCACGCGCCTGCGCCTCGGCGTCGGTGGGCTGCGGGGCCGACGCAGATGCCGACGGAATTTCCGAAGACGCGGCCGGCGCGGCAGAGGCTGGTCGCGACACCGAAGCGGGCTCGGCGGGTTGCCGGGGCGGCAGTCCGGGCGCCGAAGCGGGTGTTGGCCGCGCCGCCTGCGCGCGCTGCTTGGCTTCGATCGCAGCCCGCCTCTCTGCGGCGCGGCGCTGGCGTTCGGCGTCGTCCAGTTCCAGTTCGCGCGCGCGCAGCGGCCCCAGCGCCTCGCTGCGCTGTCGGCGCACGTCTTCGACGCAGGCGTTGACCAAGAAGCGCTGCTGACAGGCACGCTCTTCTTGGGCAAAGCGCTCGGTCAGCCACTGGCGCTCGGCGGCAATGCGTTCACGCTCGGCAGCATCGGCCAGCACGGCCGCCGGCAGCCCTAGCGCCATGGAGCACAAGCAGAGACCGGGCCAGCGCGGGGCCATGTCAGGTCAGCGAGGTGTCGACGTCGCGCCGCGCCAGCGCCAGGAATTCGGCCGACTGCATTTCCCGCAACCGGGATACCGTGCGCGGAAATTCATGCACCATCGGACCCTCGGTATACAGGCCTTCCGGCGGCACCGCGGACGACAGGATCAACTTGACGCGCCGGTCGTAGAGCACATCCACCAGCCAGGTGAAACGCCGCGCCTCGCTGGCCATGCGCGGCGACATCTGCGGCACGTTGCTCAGCAGCACGGTGTGAAAGCGCGATGCGAGCTCCAGGTAGTCGTTCTGCGAACGCGGCCCGCCACACAGGGTGCGAAAGTCGAACCACACCACGCCGCCGGCCCGCCGCAGCGCGCGCAGTGCGCGGTGCTCGATCTGCATCACCGGTTCTTCGTCGCGCGCCTCGGCCAGTTGCTCGAAGGCGTGCTCCAGCGCTGCCTCGGCCGCTTCTTCCAGGGGGCTGTGCCACATGGTGATGCCTTGCAGGGTGTGCTGGCGGTAGTCGGTACCAGCGTCGACATTGACGAGTTCCAGTTTCGACTTCAGCAGTTCGATCGCCGGCAGGATGCGGTCGCGGTGCAGCCCATTCGGGTACAGGCCGTCGGGGTGAAAATTGGACGTGGTGACGATGCTGACCCGATTCGCGAACAGCGACTCGAGCAGCCGGTGCAGGATCATCGCGTCGGTGACGTCGGCAACGTGAAACTCGTCGAAGCAGATGAGCCGAAAGCGGCGCGCGATGCGGCGGCCCAGTTCCTGCAGCGGGTTCGGCGTACCTTTCAGGTCTTGCAGTTCGCGATGCACCTCGCGCATGAATTCATGGAAGTGCAGCCGCGTCTTGCGCGTCAGCGGCACGCTCTGGAAGAAGCAATCCATGAGGAAGCTCTTGCCCCGCCCCACCCCGCCGTACATGTAGACGCCGCGCGGAATGGGCGGGCGCACCAGCAGCTTGGTGATGGCATTGCGGCGCCGCGACTTGTAGGCCACCCATTCGTTCTCGCAGCGCTCCAGCGCGACGATGGCCTGCAGCTGCGCCGTGTCGCTGCGGTACCCGCGCTCGGCGAGCGTGGCCTCGTAGAGCTGGCGGACTCCCACGCGCTCGCGCGTTCAGCGCTTCAGAAGTTCAGCGTGCGCTTGTCGACGGCCAGCGCGGCTTCCTTGGTCGCCTCGCTGAGACTCGGATGGGCGTGGCAGATGCGCGCGATGTCCTCGCTGCTGGCGCGGAACTCCATCGCCACCACGGCCTCGGCAATCAACTCGCTGGCCATGGGGCCGACGATGTGCACACCCAGGATCTCGTCGCTGGCGGCGTCGGCCAGGAACTTGACCATGCCGGTGGTGTCGCCCAGGGCCCGCGCGCGGCCGTTGGCCATGAACGGAAAGGTGCCGGCCTTGTAGGCACGGCCCGCGGCCTTCAGCTGCTGCTCGGTCTGGCCCACCCACGCGATCTCGGGGCTGGTGTAGATGACCCACGGGATGGTGTTGAAGTTCACGTGCCCGTGCTGGCCGGCCATGCGCTCGGCCACCGCCACGCCCTCTTCCTCGGCCTTGTGCGCGAGCATGGGACCGCGCACCACGTCGCCCACGGCCCACACGCCGGGCAAGTTGGTGCGGCATTCGTCGTCGACGACGATGGCCCCGCGCTCGTCGAGCTTCAGGCCCACGGCCTCGGCATTCAGCCCGGTGGTGTTGGGCACGCGACCGATGGAGACGATGAGCCGGTCGGCGTCGAGCTTGTGTGCCGCGCCCTTGGCGTCGGTGTAGGCCACCGTCACTTGCGAATGAGCGCCTTTCTTGCCCACCTTCACGTCACCCACCTGCACGCCGAGCTCGATCTTCAAGCCCTGCTTGGTGAAGGCCTTGTGCGCTTCCTTGGCGATCTGCTCGTCCACAGCGCCCAGGAAGGTGGGCAGCGCTTCCAGCACGGTGACTTCGGCGCCCAGGCGGCGCCACACCGAGCCCATCTCCAGGCCGATGACGCCGGAGCCGATGAGCGCCAGCTTCTTCGGCACCGCGCCCAGGCGGAGCGCGCCGTCGTTGCTGAGCACCATCTCCTCGTCGAAAGGCGCCTGCGGCAGCGCACGCGCGCTGGAACCGGTGGCCACGATGACCTGCTTCGCGGTCAGCACCTCCTCCCCGACGGCGATCTCCCAGCCGCCGTCCACCGCCTTCACGAACGAGCCGCGGCCGTGAAAGAAGGCGACCTTGTTCTTCTTGAAAAGATACAGGATGCCTTCGTTGTTCTGCTTCACCACCGTTTCCTTGCGCCCCAGCATCTTCTTCACGTCGATGCTGAGATCCTTCAAGCCGATGCCGTGGTCGGCAAAGTGGTGCGCCGCCTGCTCGTAGTGTTCGCTGCTCTGCAGCAGCGCCTTGCTCGGGATGCAGCCGACATTGGTGCAGGTGCCGCCTGGCGCAGGGCCGCCCGCGGCGTTTTTCCACTCGTCGATGCATGCGGTTGAAAAACCGAGTTGCGCCGCGCGGATGGCGCCGATATAGCCGCCGGGGCCGCCGCCGATGACGATGACGTCGAAATTCTTGGACATGGTGGTTTCAGTAAGGCCGCGTCACTCGTTGGGCACGAAGATCCACAGCAGGATGTAAAGCAGCACGCCAGTGCCGCCGAAGAGGGCCAGCGCAAACAGGATCAGCCGCCAGATCCACGATTCGACGCCGGTGATGACGGCCAGCCCGCCGCACACGCCGCCGATCCAGCGGTCGCTGCGGCTGCGGCGCCAGCGGTTGATGGCGGCCACGGCCGGAATGTCGGGCGGCGGAGGCGGTCCGTCGAGCAGCCGCGCCTTGGCCCGCTGGAATTCCTCTTCGGTGAGCGCACCGCGCCCCTTCAGCTCTTCCAGGCGCGTGAGTTCGTCGGCAAGTCCCATCGTGGCCTCTACGTGCAGCCGCAGCCGGGGGTCAGATGTCGAACAGCAGCCGCGCCGGATCTTCCAGCGCTTCCTTCATCGCCACCAGCCCGAGCACAGCCTCGCGGCCGTCGATGATGCGGTGGTCGTAGCTCATCGCCAGGTAGTTCATCGGCCGCACCACGACCTGGCCGTTTTCCACCACCGCGCGGTCCTTGGTGGCGTGCACCCCGAGGATGGCACTCTGCGGCGGGTTGATGATCGGCGTGCTGAGCATGCTGCCGAAGACGCCGCCGTTGCTGATCGAGAAGGTGCCGCCCGAGAGTTCGTCCATCGACAGCTTGCCGTCGCGCGCCTTGGTGCCGAATTCGGCAATCTTCTTTTCGATGTCGGCAAAGCTCATCTGGTCGGCATTGCGCAGGATAGGCACCACCAGGCCGCGCGGCGAGCCCACGGCGATGCCGATGTCGAAATAGCCGTGGTAGACGATGTCGGTGCCGTCGATCGACGCATTGATGACCGGGTACTTCTTCAGCGCCGCCACGGCGGCCTTCACGAAGAAGCTCATGAAGCCGATCTTGACGCCGTGCTCCTTCTCGAACTTGTCCTGGAAGCGCTTGCGCATCTCCATCACCGGCGCCATGTTGACCTCGTTGAAGGTGGTCAGGATGGCATTCGTGGCCTGCGACTGCAGCAGCCGTTCAGCCACACGGGCGCGCAGGCGGCTCATCGGCACGCGCTGTTCGGGGCGGTCGCCGAGATGGGCCATGGCGGGCGCGGCCACCGCCGGCAGCGGCCGCGCCACGGCGGGAGCGGCCGGGGCAGCCACCGGTGCAGCCGGTGCCGGCTTGGGCGCGGCGATCGCGCCGAGCACGTCGCCCTTGGTGACGCGGCCGTCCTTGCCCGTACCGGGCACCGAGCCCGCCGGCAGCGCGTGGTCGGCCATCAGCTTGGCCGCCGCGGGCATGGCCACACCTGCCTTGCCGCCGCCTGCGGCGGCGGGCGCCGTGGGGGCAGCAGCCACTGTCGGCGGCACGGCCTTCACCTCCAGCGGGCTGGTCGAGACCGTGCCCTCGGTGTCGATGCGCGCGATCACCTCTTCGGCCACGCAGCTCTCGCCGTCGGCCTTGACGATCTGCGCCATCACGCCGGCCATGGGCGCCGGCACCTCCAGCACGACCTTGTCGGTCTCGATCTCGACCAGGATCTCGTCCATGGCCACCGCGTCGCCGGGCTTCTTCTTCCATTGCAGCAAGGTGGCCTCGGCCACGGACTCCGAAAGCTGCGGAACCTTCACATCAACAATCGCCATGATCTATCTCGTCTGTTTTGTTTGGATCGTTCGGGACTGCCCGCATGCCCGTGCGCGGCCCACCGCGCTCCAGGCAACCGGCGCCGCGCCGTTCACTTCGAGAGCACGAAGCCCTTGAGCTTGCCGAAGGCCTGCTCGAGCAGCGCCTTCTGCTGTTCCTGGTGCAGGTGCGCATAACCCACGGCCGGCGACGCCGAAGCCGGCCGGCCGGCGTAGGCCAGCTTCTGCCCGTCGAGCATGTTCTCGTGCACGTAGTGCTGCACGTAGAACCAGGCGCCCTGGTTCTGCGGCTCGTCCTGGCACCAGACCACCTCGGTGGCATTGGGGTAGCGCTTGATCTCCGCCGCGAAGGCCTTGTGCGGGAACGGATACAGCTGCGCCACGCGCAGGATCGCCACGTCGTCGGCCCCCTTCTCGGCCCGCTTGCGCGCCAGGTCGTAGTAGACCTTGCCCGAGCAGCAGATCACGCGTTTGACCTTGGCGGCGACGATGGCGCTGTCGGCCTCGGGCACCACGGTGCGGAACTCGCCCTTGGTGAACTCGCTCAGCGGCGAACTCGCGTCCTTGGCACGCAGCAGCGACTTCGGCGTGAGCACGATCAGCGGCTTGCGGAACTGGCGCACCATCTGCCGGCGCAGCAGGTGGAAGATCTGGCTGGCGCTGCTGGGTTGGCAGATCTGCATGTTGTTGTCGGCCGCCAGCTGCATGAAGCGCTCCAGCCGCGCCGAGCTGTGTTCGGGCCCCTGCCCTTCATAGCCGTGCGGCAGGAACAGCGTGATGCCGTTGACGCGGCCCCACTTCACCTCGCCCGAGGCGATGAACTGGTCGATGACCACCTGCGCCCCATTCACGAAGTCGCCGAACTGCGCTTCCCAGATCGTCAGCGTGTTGGGCTCGGCCGCGGCGTAGCCGTATTCGAAACCCAGCACCGCTTCTTCCGACAGCAGCGAGTCGATGACGACGAACGGCGCCTGGTTGTCGGCCACGTGCTCCAGCGGCACGTAGGTGCCGGTGTCCCACTTCTCGCGGTTCTGGTCGTGCAGCACGGCGTGGCGGTGGGTGAAGGTGCCGCGCCCGCAGTCCTCGCCGCTCAGGCGCACGGCATAGCCGCTGGCCACCAGCGACGCATAGGCCAGCGACTCGGCCATGCCCCAGTCGACATTGATCTCGCCGCGGCCCATGGCGGCGCGATCGGCCAGCACCTTCTCCACCAGCGGGTGCACCTTGAAGTTCTCGGGCACGGTGGTGATGCGCTCCGAAAGCCGCCGGATTTCGGCCAGCGGCAGCGCGGTGTCGGCGGCGTCGGTCCACTTCTTGCCCAGGAAGGGCGTCCAGTCGACGGCGTACTTGCTCTTGAAATTGGTCAGCACCGGGTCGGCGGTGTGGCGGCCTTCGTCCATGGCGGCGCGGAAGGACTTGGCTACGTCGTCCGGCCCGGTTTCGGGCAGCACGCCCTGCGTCACCAGCTTGTCGCCGTACAGCCGCCGCGTGCCGGGGTGGGCCGCGATCTTCTTGTACATCAGCGGCTGCGTCAGGCTCGGCGTGTCCTGCTCGTTGTGGCCGAGCTTGCGGAAACACACGATGTCCACCACCACGTCCTTGCGGAACTGCTGGCGATAGTCCATGGCCAGCTGGGTGCACAGCACCACGGCCTCGGGGTCGTCGCCGTTGACGTGCAGCACCGGCGCCTCGACCATCTTCACCACGTCGGTGCAGTACAGCGTGGAACGGGTGTCGCGCGGGTCGCTGGTGGTGAAGCCGATCTGGTTGTTGATCACCAGGTGCACCGTGCCGCCGGTGAAATAACCGCGCGTCTGCGCCAGCGCCAGCGTCTCCATCACCACGCCCTGGCCGGCAAAGGCCGCGTCGCCGTGCACCAGCACCGGCAGCACCTGCGCGCCGGTCTTGTCGCCGCGGCGGTCCATGCGCGCCTTGACCGATCCTTCGACCACCGGGTTCACGATCTCCAGGTGGCTGGGGTTGAAAGCCAGGCTCAGGTGCACCGGGCCGCCGGGGGTGGTGACGTCGCTGGAGAATCCCTGGTGGTATTTCACGTCGCCCGAAGGCAGTGCCTCGGGCGCGGTGTGGTCGAACTCGGCGAACAAGTCCTTGGGCATCTTGCCCAGCGTATTGACGAGCACGTTCAGCCGCCCGCGGTGGGCCATGCCGATGACGATCTCCTGCACGCCCTTGCCGCCGGCACGCTGCACCAGTTCGTCCATGCTGGCGATGAAGCTCTCGCCGCCTTCGAGCGAGAAGCGCTTCTGGCCCACGTACTTGGTGTGCAGGTAGCGCTCCAGGCCCTCGGCCGCGGTGAGGCGTTCGAGAATGTGCATCTTCTCGGCCACGGTGAAGCTGGGCTTGCTGCGGATCGACTCCAGCCGCTCCTGCCACCAGCGCTTCTCGGCCGGGTCGGTGCAGTGCATGAACTCGGCGCCGATGGTGCCGCAATAGGTCTCGCGCAAGGCCTGCAAGATCTCGCGCAGGCTCATGTTCTCGGCCTTGCTGAAATAGGTGTTCGCGGCCGA
>JAABPT010000139.1 GCA_011391855.1 Burkholderiales bacterium | reverse complement strand
CGGGCTCGTCGGCGCCCGCGGACTTGGCTGCATACCGCGCCCGCCACCTGGTGGCTGACGTTGCGGCCGCGATCGAGGCCCTGGGCTCGCCGCTCGACCTGCTGGTGGCGCACGACTGGGGCGGTGCCCTGGCCTGGGCCCTGGCGGCGCAGCGACCGGAACTGATGCGCCGGCTGCTCATCGTCAACGCGCCGCACCCGGCCGCCTTCCTGCGCGAGCTGCGCGACAACGCGGCGCAGCGCGAGGCCAGCG
>JAABPT010000138.1 GCA_011391855.1 Burkholderiales bacterium | reverse complement strand
AGCGCCTACATGAATTTCCTCTGCCGGCCCGACGCCGAGGCGCGGCTGGCGGAGCGCGGCTTCGCCCGGTTGTGGCCCTTCTTCGGGGCGGCGCCCGCCTGGCTCACGCCCGAGCTGCGCGAGCAGTATCTGGCGAGCTGGAGCGCGGGCTTGTGCGGGCCGCTGAACTATTACAGGGCGTCGCCGCTGCGCGCGGCCAGCGGGTCGGACGATGAGTTGCAGTCCCTGGTCTTGCAAGACGATGCGGTGACCGTGCGCGTGCCCACCACCGTGCTGTGGGGCGAGCGCGACCACGCCTTGCTGCCTGCCCTCTTGCACGGCCTGGAGCGCTGGGTGCCCGACCTGCAGGTGCAGCGCGTGCCAGACGCATCGCACTGGATCGTGCACGAACAGCCGGCGCTCGTGGCCGACCTGATCCAGCGTTTGCTCAGCGCCGGCTGAACTTCGCCGCGGGTTTCGCCGCGCCCCGCGCAGCGGGCTGCGTCGCGAAGGGTCAGGCGGCGGCGGCCACCTGCTCCTGCACCTTGGCCGCCGCAGAACCGACGATCGAACGCTGCTTCAGACTCTTGAGCAAGGCCTGCTCGTGCATCAGCAGCAACGCACCGCGGCGCACGGCCCAGGTGGCGTCGGAAGCGCCGTCGCCGAAGAGCCAGATCTCGCGCCGCTCGCCGGGCCACAACAATTGCGGCTGAACCCAGCGCCCCTGCAGGAACATGCGCACCCACTGGCCTGGGCGGAGCGTGTCGAGCCACTCCTCGGCACTGGCTTGGACCGGCGCTACGCGGCGTGGGTCGGCGAACAGGTCGGCCGGCACGGTGTCGAGCTGCTGCACGTCCAGCGTGCCGTGCATCGTCGATGGCAGGGCCTGGCCGGCGGTGAGCTTGTCCTCGAGCTTCTGCAGCGCGCCGATGTGGCTGGCCACCGCCGCGAGGCGCCGCGCCAGCCGCTTCTGCAGGAAGCTCTCCAGGCGGTCCTGCGCCCAGCGGTACAGGCCCGCGTTCTGCTCGGGTTCGCTCGTCAGCTGGTCGACCGTGGCCTGCGCCGTTTTCAGCAATTGCACACGTTCGGGGTCGCCGGCATCGGGGGCCATCTCGGCTTCGTAGACCAGGCGGTTGATGAAGTGCCACAGCGGGTGCTTGTCCTGGTCCAGCATGCTGCCGTCGCGCAGCGTCAGGCGCAACGCCGGGCCATGCAGGCGCGAGATGAGCAGGGTCACGTCGGCCGGCACGCGTTCGTCGGCGATCATGGCGTCGAACAGCCGGCTCACGAGTTCGATGCTCTGGCGGTCGGCGCGGTTGGTCACCCCGTGCGCGATGTCCACCCAGAGCTCGCGGCGACGCGGCTGCGGTGCCTGGCCCTCATAGCTGAGCTGCGACACCACCGGTGCCGGCATCGATTGGCGTATCAGCTGAAGATCGGGACTGAAGGTGGTGGCGCCGGAATGCCCGCCGCGGCGCGAGCCGCTGGGCAGGATCACGGTGCGGTAGGCGGCCGGTTCCACGCCCTGCGCTTCCAGCCGCGACGTGGCCGCCGCGTAGCTCAGGCGCAGCACCTGGGCCAGCGCCGGTCCGGCATGGCGCACGAAGACCACCTGGTGCCCGCGCGACAAAGAAAGCGCCTGCGCGGCGTCCCACAGGGCGCGTGCGAACGTTTCGGCGCGAAACGGGTTGTGGTCGCTGGCCACGTCGGGGTCGCCGACGAGGGCCGAGATGTAGGTCTGCAACTCGCGCAGTTCGAATTCGGCGGTGCTCTTGACGATCTCGATGGTCTGCGACAGTTCGACGTCCAGCGCCACCTGGTCTTCGTCGACCAGTGCCAACGCTGCCGGCCGGTTCGGCTTCTGCAGCGCCTGCGGGGCCTGGTGCAGCAACTCGGCCGTGACCTGCTCGCGCAAAGAGCGCAGGAAATAGTCCGCCACGCGGGCCTGCTGGGTCTGCACGGTCTGTACGAGCTCACCCATGGTGGCGCGTTGCAACGGCGCCATGGCAGCCATCGCCATGCGTGCGCCGTTGAGCGTGCCTTCGAGCACCTGGTTGAACAGCAGCGGCGCGCGCAGCATTTCGTCGTCGACGAACTGCAGCAATGCCTTGGAGACATGTGGAGCGGGCATGCCGGGACGTTAACGCCATGGCCAAGCGGCGGATCAAACAAAAAGGCCTGCGTTCACCACACAGGCCTTTCGTTCAACAGGCACGACCGACGAAAGCCGGTCAAAGTCGCCCGGGCAGCCAGGCTGCCCGCGGTGCCTTACATGTCCATGCCGCCCATGCCACCCATGCCGCCCATGCCACCAGGCATGCCGCCGCCGGCCGACTCTTCCTTCGGCGACTCGGCCACCATGCATTCGGTGGTCAGCATCAGGCCGGCCACGGAAGCCGCGTTCTGCAGGGCAGTGCGCGTCACCTTGGTCGGGTCCAGGATGCCCATCTCGATCATGTCGCCGTACTCGCCGGTCTGGGCGTTGTAGCCGTAGTTGCCCTTGCCTTCGAGCACCTTGTTGATGACCACGCTGGGCTCGTCACCGGCGTTGAAGACGATTTCGCGCAGCGGTTGCTCCACGGCACGCAGCACGATCTTGATGCCGGCTTCCTGGTCGTGGTTGTCACCCTTGATGGTGCCCGCGGCCTGGCGGGCGCGCAGCAGGGCCACGCCACCACCGGCGACGATGCCTTCTTCCACCGCTGCACGCGTGGCGTGCAGGGCGTCTTCGACACGCGCCTTCTTTTCCTTCATCTCCACTTCGGTGGCGGCACCGACCTTGATGACGGCAACACCGCCAGCCAGCTTGGCCACGCGTTCCTGCAGCTTCTCGCGGTCGTAGTCGCTGGTGGCTTCCTCGATCTGCACGCGGACCTGCTTGACCCGCGCTTCGATGTCGGCAGCGGCACCGGCGCCGTCGATCAGCGTGGTGTTTTCCTTGCCCACTTCCACGCGCTTGGCCTGGCCGAGGTCGGTCAGTTGCACCTTCTCCAGCGTCAGGCCCACTTCCTCGGCGATGACCTTGCCACCGGTGAGGATGGCGATATCTTCCAGCATGGCCTTGCGGCGGTCACCGAAGCCCGGCGCCTTGACGGCCACGACCTTCAGGATGCCGCGGATGGTGTTGACCACCAGCGTGGCCAGGGCCTCGCCTTCCACTTCCTCGGCCACGATCAGCAGCGGACGGCCGCTCTTGGCCACCTGCTCCAGCGTGGGCAGCAGGTCGCGGATGTTGCTGATCTTCTTGTCGTAGAGCAGCACGAAGGGGTTGTCCAGCGTGGCGCTCTGCTTCTCGGGGTTGTTGATGAAGTAGGGCGACAGGTAGCCGCGGTCGAACTGCATGCCCTCGACGATGTCGAGTTCGTTGTCCAGGCTCTTGCCGTCTTCGACGGTGATCACGCCTTCCTTGCCGACCTTGTCCATGGCCTTGGCGATGATCTCGCCGATGGACTCGTCGCTGTTGGCGGAAATGCTGCCGACCTGGCTGATTTCCTTGCTCGTCGTGGTGGCCTTGCTGGACTTCTTCAGCTGCTCGATGAGGGCCGTGACGGCCTTGTCGATGCCGCGCTTCAGGTCCATCGGGTTCATGCCGGCGGCAACGAACTTCATGCCTTCGCGGATGATGCTCTGCGCCAGCACGGTGGCCGTGGTGGTGCCGTCACCGGCGGCGTCGCTGGTCTTGGAAGCGACTTCCTTGACCATTTGCGCGCCCATGTTCTGGAGCTTGTCCTTGAGCTCGATCTCCTTGGCCACCGAGACACCGTCCTTGGTGACCGTGGGGGCGCCGAAGCTGCGCTCGAGCACGACGTTGCGACCCTTCGGGCCGAGGGTGATCTTGACCGCGTTGGCCAGGATATTCACGCCTTCGACCATGCGGTGACGGGCGTCCGAGCCAAAGATGACGTCTTTTGCTGCCATATGTATTTCTCCGTAATCAGTTCAGGGGGGGTAGGGCGACGTGTGGGAGAAGTTACTTCTCGACCACCGCGAACAGGTCTTCTTCGCGCATCACGAGCAGTTCGTCGCCGTCGACCTTGACGGTCTGGCCGCTGTACTTGCCGAACAGCACGCGGTCGCCGACCTTGATATTGAGGACGACGAAATCGCCCTTGTCGTTGCGCTTGCCCGGGCCCACGGCCAGGACTTCACCCTGGTCGGGCTTCTCGGCGGCGTTGTCGGGGATGACGATGCCAGAGGCGGTCTTGGTTTCCTGTTCCAGGCGCTTGACGATCACGCGATCGTGCAAAGGACGAAGTTTCATAGGTTCTCCTTGGATGTCGAGGTAGGCATACTGCAAGGATCAAAGGAAGTTTGTCCTCGCTCACATGCGACGGCCGGTGACGCAAAAGCATCGCTTCCGGCTGTTAGCACTCAACGGTTGCGAGTGCTAGCAGAAGCATTATAGGGGTCACCGGCGGCCTTTCAAGAGGCAGTTCAACGCGCAGGTGAATGGGCGACGATCGCCACAAGGCACGGCCGCGCGTGGGGACGGGGCCGCTTCACTACCATCGGCATCGAAATCATCCGGAGTGCCCATGCTTGATGCCATCGCGCCCGGTCGCAAGGGCCGAGTGACCACCGTGGCTGCCCTGGCAGCGCTGATCGCGATCTTGGCCACGCTGACCACGCCCGCGTCGGCGCAGGCGCCGTTGCCCATCTTCGACGCCCACCTGCACTACAGCCACGACGCCTGGGAGCGCCTGCCGCCGAAGGAAGCCGTGGCGCTGTTGCGCCAGGCCGGGCTGAAGCGCGCCATGGTCTCCAGCAGCAGCGACGAAGGCACGCAGATGCTGTATGCCGAGGCGCCCGACCTGGTGCTGCCCTCACTGCGCCCCTACCGCAGCCGCGGCGAGATCGGCACCTGGGTGAACGACCCCGGCATCGTGACGCACCTGGAGTCGCGGCTGGCCCGGTACCGCTACGTGGCCATCGGCGAGTACCACGTCTACGGTGCCGACGCCGACCTGCCGGTGGTGCGCCGCGTGGTGCAACTGGCGCGTGAATACAAGCTGTTCCTGCATTCGCACTCCGACGCCGACGCCATCGAGCGCCAGTTCAAGCAGGACCCCGACGCCCGCATCCTGTGGGCGCACTCGGGTTTCGACAGCCCGGAGAAGGTGCGCGAGATGTTGCGCAAGCACAAGAACTTGTGGTGCGACCTGGCCTTCCGCAGCGACCACGCCACCATGGGCCGCGTCGACGACGGCTGGCGCGCTGCGTTCCTGGAATTCCCCGACCGCTTCATGGTCGGCACAGACACCTTCACGCCCGAGCGCTGGCACTACGTGGTCGAACATGCGCGCTGGTCGCGGCAGTGGCTGGCCGACCTGCCGCCGGCCGTGGCCGAGCGCATCGCGTGGAAGAACGGTGAGACGTTGTTCGGGGCCATGCTGGCGCCGCGGGCGCCGTGAAGGTGTCGCAAGGGCGGGTGGCCGGGTTGGCGGCCTGGCTGGTGGCCGCCGCCTTGCCGGCCTTCGCGGTCTGCCCGCCACCGCCCGAGGCCGGCGCGCGACTGCAAAGCGGCCCGGTGCAACTGACGTGGCGTGCCGAGCCGGAGCCGGTCTCCGTCAGCCGCCCCTTCGCGTTGCTCGTGACGCTGTGCCCGGCCGACGCGCGGCTGCTGCGCGTGGACGCCACCATGCCCGAACACCGCCACGGCATGAACTACCGGCCCAGCCTGCAAGCGCTGGGCGACGGCGTGTGGCGCGTGGAGGGACTGCTGTGGCACATGAGCGGCCGTTGGGAACTGCGACTGGATGTCGAAGCGGCTGGCGTGACGCACACCTTGCGGCAGTCGGTCACGTTGCAATGAGGGTGTTGGTGGGTCTTGCCGCGTTCGGGGCGCCGGCGCGCCGGGTTTGGCGTGCCATGGCTGCTGTCGCCGCGCCGTGGGTGGTCGCGCTGGCCACGCTGGCGGCCACCCCGGCGCATGCGCAGACGCTGCTGGACTTCAGCGCTGCGGAGCGCAGCCGCATCCTCGCCCACGGCCCCTGGCCGCCGCCGGCGGTGCGCGACGCAGCCAACCGCGTCGACGGTCAGCGCGCCGCCATCGACTTTGGCGCCCGATTGTTCTTCGAACCGCGACTGTCGGCGGGTGGCGACATGGCCTGCGCCAGTTGCCACTTGCCGCCACGCGCCTTCCAGGACGGTCGGCCGGTGGCGGTGGGGCGCGCCGAGGGGATCCGCAACACGCCGACGCTGCTGGACGTGGCCCAGCAGCGCTGGTTCGGCTGGGACGGCGCGCACGACAGCCTGTGGGTGGCCAGCCTGTCGCCGCTGCTGCAGGCCGGCGAGATGGGCCAGCGTCTGGACACGCTGGCCGCCACCGTGCGCGGCGACCCGCGGCTGGCTGCCGGCTATCGCGCCGCCTTCGGCGCCGCGCCCGGTGCCAACGACGAGCAGATCGCCGTCGACTTGGCCAAGGCCCTGGCCGCGTGGCAGGCGGCGCTGGTCTCGCCGCGCACGCCCTTCGACGACTTCCGAGACGCGATGGCGCGCGGTGACCCGGCGGCGGCCGCGCGCTACCCCCTGGCCGCACAGCGCGGCCTGCGCCTGTTCATCGGCGAGGCGCGCTGCAGCGTCTGCCACGCCGGCCCAGCCTTCAGCAATGGCGAATTCGCCGATATCGGCGTGCCCTTCTTCGTGCCCGGCGGCGTCGACTCCGGCCGCCACGGCGGGTTGCAGAAACTGCTGGCCAGCCGCATGAACCGGCTCGGGCCGCACAACGACGCCGGCACGGCCGACCCGCGCGCGGTGGCCACGCGGCACGTCATCGTCGAGCCGCGGCATTTCGGCGAATTCCGCGTGCCGGGGCTGCGCCAGCTTGCGCACACCGCGCCCTACATGCATGACGGCAG
The DNA here is from genome assembly GCA_011391855.1 of Burkholderiales bacterium. Taxonomy (GTDB): domain Bacteria; phylum Pseudomonadota; class Gammaproteobacteria; order Burkholderiales; family Burkholderiaceae_C; genus Rubrivivax. The sequence goes on along the minus strand of JAABPT010000138.1, from coordinate 7,667 downwards.
CCTGGCGCGCATCGAAGACGTGGTGCAGCACTATTCGGCGCTGAACGAGGAGCGGCTGCATGCCGACGGCGAGCGCATCCTGCGCCGGCTGAACCTCACGCCGCAGCAGGCGGCGGACCTGGCGGCCTTTCTGCGCAGCCTGAGCCGGTGAGCGGCGCGCGGGCGTGCTGGCCGGCCGTCAGCGTGTGCGCGTCACCTTGGCCAGGTGGCGCGGCGCGTCGGGGTCGTGGCCGCGCTCGCGCGCGAGCTGCTCGACCATGGGGTAGAAGGACTGGATCACGGCGATCGGGTCCAGGTCTTCATGCCCCGTCGGCGCCAGCGGCAACTCGGCGCCCGGCGTCCCGGCCGGTGCGGCGAGCAGCACGCGGGCGCCGCGCTGGCGCATGTCGTGCGCCAGCTCCAGCAGGCCGGCCTGCGCGGGCCCACGCGGCGCGAAGATCAGCAGCGGGTAACCCGGGTCCACCAGCGCCATCGGCCCGTGGCGGAGCTCGGCACCCGAGAAGGCCTCGGCCTGCAGGCCACAGGTTTCCTTGAGCTTGAGCGCGGCCTCCATGGCCACCGCCAGCCCCGGGCCGCGGCCGATGACGAACAGGCGGTCGGCGGCGGTGAGCACCGGCAGGGCGGCCTGCCAGTCGCAGCGCGAGGCGGCCTCCAGGGCCGCCGGCAGGGCGGGCAGGGCGGCGAGCAGCGAGCCGTCGGCGCCCGCGGCCTGGGTTTCCCAGAGCGCCGCCAGCCGCGCGCCGGCGACGAGCTGCGCGATGAAGCTCTTGGTGGCGGCCACGCTGGCCTCGGTGCCGGCATGCAGCGGCAGCACCCATTGGCAGGCTCGGGCCAGCGGCGAGGCCGCGTCGTTGACGAAGGCCACGGTGCGCGCGCCGCCTTCGGCAAAGAAGCGCGAGGGCGCCACCAGGTCCGGGCTCTGCCCCGACTGCGAGAATGCCAGGGATACCAGGCCGGCGCAGCGCAGGCGGGCCGGGTACAGCGTCACCAGCGACATCGGCAACGAGGTCACGAGCCGTCCCAGGCGCGACATGACCAAGTAGGCCATGTAGTGTGCGGCGTGGTCGGAGCTGCCGCGCGCCACCGTCACCAGCGCCTGCGGCTCGTGGGCTTGGAGGTCGGCGGCCAGCGCACGCCAGGTGGCGTCGTCGGCAGCAAGCTGCCGTGCCACGGCTTGGGGCGCTTCCAGCGCCTCGGCGCGCATCAGCGAAGTCATCGGGGGCTGCCCATCAGTGCCGGGCCTTGCCATTCGGGGCGCGCGAGGTCGATCGCCTCGCCCTCGACGACGACGCCAGTGAGCTGCAAGTCGCGGTCGAGCAGCACCACGTCGGCCCAGGCGCCGGGGGTCAGTTGCCCGCGATCGCGCAGGCCCAGGTGTTCAGCCGCCAGGGTGGACGTGCGTCGCGAGGCCTCGGCCAGCGGCAGGCCCAGGCCGACGAGGTTGCGCAGCGCCTGGTCCATGGTCAGCGTGCTGCCGGCCAGCGTGCCGTCGGCCAGGCGCACGCCGCCCAGGCATTTGGTGACGGTGTGGCGGCCCAGGCGGTAGTCGCCGTCGGGCATGCCGGCGGCAGCGGTGGAGTCGGTGACGCAGTACAGGCCGGGGATGCAGCGCAGCGCAACGCGGATCGCGCCCGGGTGCACATGCAGCAGGTCGGGAATGATCTCGGCACGTTCCGCGTGCGCCAGCGCGGCGCCGGCCATGCCGGGTGCGCGGTGGTGCAGGCCGGTCATGGCATTGAACAGGTGCGTGAAGCCGCTGGCGCCGGCTTCGAGGGCGGCCACGCCGTCTTCGTAGGTGCCGGCCGAGTGGCCGATCTGGACCACGAAGCCGTGGCCGCGCAACGCCACGATCAGCGCCAGGTGCCCCGGCAGTTCGGGCGCGATGGTGATCAGCTTCAACGGTGCCAGTGCGTGCAGCGCCAGCACGTCGCCCAACGTGGCGGTGACAGCGAAGTCGGGCTGCGCACCCAGCTTGCCGGGGTTGATGTAGGGCCCTTCGAGATGCACGCCCAGCAGCCGTGCTGCGCCGCGCGGGCGCTGGGCCACGTGCGGGGCGAGCGAGCGCAAGGCGGCTTGGATCTCTTCGCGCGGCGCCGTCATCGTGGTGGCCAGCAGCGACGTGGTGCCGTGGCGGGCATGGGTGCGCGCCATCTGCAGCGCCGCGTCGCCGCCGCCCATGGTGTCGTGGCCGCCGCCGCCGTGCACGTGCAGGTCGACGAAGCCCGGCAGCAGCCGTGGCAGCGCGCTCTGGGTCACGACGCGCTCGTCGACCGGTTCTCCCGTGATGGCGACGATGCGGCCTTGTGCGTGCCGCAAGCCGCCCTGCACCCAGCCCTGCGGCGTGAGGATATGACCCTGCAGTTCGGCGGCGGGGACGCTCATCGGCCGGCGCTCAGTGGGCCGGCGGCGCGTTGTCGTCGTCGGTGGGTGCCTCGGCGGGCACGCGGAAGCGTTCGCTGGCCCAGGCGCCCAGGTCGGCGCTTCGGCAACGTTCGCTGCAGAACGGCCGCCAGGGGTTGCGGGCGCCGTAGACGGCCGGCCGCTGGCAGGTGGGGCAGGGCACGCGGCGTTCGCCGCTATCGCTTGCCGCAGTCACGCGCACAGGGCCAGTTCGAAGCTGGCGTCGGTGCCGGTGGCGCGCAGTCGGCCTTCGGCGTCGGGCCGCATGAAGCGGATCGAGATCAGCAGCCGGTGGCCGCTGATTTCGGGCACCACGCCGCCGCTGTCGTCCAACCGCACGCGCATCAGCTGGTAGAGCTTGCCTTGCTGCAGGCTTTGCTGGTAATGCCCTGCCGGTGCCACCATGCGCTGCGGCGCACCGGTTTCGCGCAACAGGCCCAACAGCACCTGCAGCGCTTCGGCCAGGGGCAGGAGCGTGGTCATCCAGCCCCGCAGGTCGGCGCGGCGCTGCTCGGGCGGATGCTGCTGCCAGGCGTAGTACGCGGGCAGGTCGAATTCGCAGGTGCCACCGGGAATGTTGATGCGGCTGCGGATGCTCATCAGCCAGTCGTTGCCGGCCAGCGCCTGCCCGGCCTTGCCCTGCAACTGGTTCAGGCCGTCGAAGGCGCGGTCGATGCGGCCGATGACCTCGTCCAGCGCCGCCTCGGCCACGCCCGGGTGGCCGCGGTAGCCCTGCAGCTGCGTGCGGTGGCGCTCGAGTTCCTTGAGCAGGTCGCTCTTGACGTCGGCACGCGAGGCCACGTCCATGATCTCGAACAACGTGGCCAGCGCGAAGTGGTGGTCCACCGGCGCGTCGCGCGCCACCAGCTGACCGAGGCGGTCGAACAGGTGTTCGAGCCGCAGCATCGTGCGGATGCTTTCGTTGAAGGGGTACTCGTACAGGACCAAGGCAGGCTCGGGTGGCTGGCGGGGAAGCAGGTCGGATCACGACCTTCGGCGATTGTTCCACAGGGCCTGAGCCGGCCGCCCCCGCGGGGCGTCAGGGCAAGGCGCCCAACGCCGGTAACCAGAGCGTCCACAGGGCGCGCAACTCGGCCTGCAGTTGCTCGATCGTGAGCCCGTCGTTGTCGATCACCGCGTCGGCGATGGCACGGCGCGCGGCGCGTGGCGCTTGCTGGGCGATGACGCGGCGCGCAGCCTCCTCGGTCCAGCCCGGGCGCCTGGCCACACGCACGACCTGGGTCGCTTCGTCGCAGTCGATGACCAGCACGCGGTCGACGCGCGTCCGCCAATGGCTCGATTCGGCCAGCAGTGGCACGTCGAAGACCACCGGTCGCCCACCCGCGGCGGCGGCTTGGCGGCCGGCTTCGGCGCCGATCAGCGGGTGCAGCAGGGCTTCCAGCCGCGCCTTGGCGCCGGGATCGGCGAAGACGAGACGGCGCATCTTTTCGCGGTCGAGCGCGCCGTCGTCGGTCAGGGCGTCGGTGCCGAACTCAGCGGCCAGCGCCGGAATGGCCGCGCCGCCGGGCAGGGTGAGGGACCGCGCGATGGCATCGGTGTCCACGAGGTGGCCGCCCAGGGCGACCAGGCCCTGCGCCGCCGTGCTCTTGCCGCTGCCGATGCCGCCCGTGAGGCCGATCGTGAGGCCGATCGTGGCCACGCAGCGGGCCAGTCCCGGCGCGGGCGCCGGTGGTGGCCCTACCAGCCGATCCACCCCAGCACCACGGGCAGTCCGGCCAGCATCACCACCAGCCCGCCGCCGGCCAGGAAAGGACCGAAGGGCACGAAGCGGCCTTCGCGCAACGAGCCGCCGGCCTTCATGCCCAGTCCGACGACGGCGCCGATGACCGAGGCCATCAGCACGATGGGCAGGATGGCCTGCCAGCCCAGCCAGGCGCCTAGGGCGCCGAGCAGTTTGAAGTCGCCGTAGCCCATGCCTTCCTTGCCGGTGACGAGCTTGAACAGCCAGTACACCGACCACAGCGACAGGTAGCCTGCCGCCACGCCGCCCAGCGACTGCGTCAGCGTCAGCCCCGGCAGCCAGCCCAGGGCGGCGGCCACCAGCCCGGCCCACAGCAGCGGCAGCGTCAGCGCGTCGGGCAGCACGGTGGTGTCCCAGTCGATGAGCGCCAGCGCCAGCAGCACCGCCACCACGCCGCACCACAGCAACGCCTGCGGCTGCGGCCCCATGCGCCAGGCGACCAGGCCGAAGAGCAACGCCGTGGCCACCTCCACCACGGGGTAGCGCAGCGCGATGCGCGTGCCGCAGGCCGAACAGCGCCCCTTCAGCGCCAGCCAACTGAACACGGGCAGGTTCTCGAACCAGCGAATGCGGTGGCCGCAGGACGGGCAGCGCGAGCCTGGCCGTGAAAGCGTCAGCGGTTTCAGGCCGTCGAGCGACTTCTCCAGCGTGCCGCCGGCCTGCGCCAGCGGGCCCGGCGCCGCCGTGGCAAAGACGCGCTGGTACGAGTCGCCGTCGGCCAGCTGTGCCGCCACGTCGCCCCACCACTGCCGTTCCAGCATCAGTGGCAGGCGGTGCACCACCACGTTGAGGAAGCTGCCCACGGCCAACCCCAGCAGCGCCAGGGCCCAGGGCGAAAACAGTTCCGGCGGCAGGCCCGCAAACAACTCCGCCACGCTAGACGACCGCACCCAGCTTGAAGATCGGCAGGTACATCGCAACCACGATGCCGCCGATCAGCACGCCCAGGATGACGATGATGAAGGGCTCCATCAGGCTGGACAGGCCCTTCACCATCTCGTCGACCTCGTCCTCGTAGAACTCGGCCGCCTTGGCCAGCATGTGGTCGAGCGAGCCCGATTCCTCGCCGATGGAAGCCATCTGCAGCACCATGGTGGGGAACACGCCGGTGGCCGTCATCGACGTGGTCAGGGCCGCGCCGGTGGAGACGTCGCGCTGGATCTGTTCGGTGGCCTGCGCATAGACCATGTTGCCCGAGGCGCCGCCCACCGAGTCGAGCGCCTCGACCAGCGGCACGCCGGCAGCGAACATGGTGGACAGCGTGCGCGTCCAGCGTGCGATCACCGATTTGTTCACGAGGTCGCCGAAGACCGGAATGCGAAGCAGCAAGCGGTCCATCGCCATCTGCATCTTTTCGGACCGCCTCCAGCTTTCCATGAAGAAGTAGCCGCCGCCGCCGATGGTGCCGAAGATCGCCCACCAGTAGCTGGCGAAGAATTTGGACATTGCGATGACCACCAGCGTGGGTGTCGGCAGGTCGCCGCCGAAGGACTTGAACACGTCCTCGAAGGCCGGGATGACGAAGATCATGATCACGGTCAGCACGACGAAGGCGACCACGATGACCGCCACCGGGTACATCAGGGCCGACTTGATCTTGCTCTTGATCGCCATCGTCTTTTCCTGGTAGATCGCCAGGCGGTCGAGCAGCGCTTCCAGGATGCCGCCGGCCTCGCCGGCTTCCACCAGGTTGCAGTACAGCGCGTCGAAGTGCATCGGGTGCTTGCGGAAGGCCGAGCTCAGGCTGGTGCCGGTCTCCACGTCGCTGCGGATCTCGGTCAGCAGCTTGGTCATGCGCGCATTGGTGCTGCCGCGCGCCACGATGTCGAAGGCCTGCAGCAGCGGCACGCCGGCCTTCATCATCGTCGCCAACTGGCGCGTGAAGATGGCGATGTCCTTCTGCTTGATCGAGCGCCCGCCGCTGGTGCGGCGCTTCTTCACCTTGTTCACCAGGATGCCCTGGCGGCGCAGGCTGGCGTTGACCACGGCCTCGCCGCCCGCGCGCATCTCGCCGCGCACGACCTTGCCGTTCTTGTCCTTGCCTTCCCACTCGAAGAGGGCTTCCTTCAGGTTCTTGCTGAGCGCTGCGGTGGCCATGGGCTTGAGAGAGTCTCCGAAAATTTGGGGTCGGCCTGCCAGCCGGTCATTCGTTGGTGACCGTGATCACTTCTTCCAGCGTGGTGACGCCGGCGCGCACCTTGGCCAAGCCGGCCTGGCGCAGGTCGCGCACGCCTTCGATCTCGGCCTGCTTGGCGATGTCCAGCGCCGAGCCTTCCGACAGGATGATGCGCTGGATGGCTTCGGTGATCGGCATCACCTGATACAGGCCGAGGCGGCCCTTGTAGCCGTTGTTGCAGCTGGCGCAGCCCACGGCACGGTAGGGCTTCCAGTTGCCGTCGATGTCTTCAGGCTTGAAGCCGGCCTTGAGCAGCGAATCACGCGGGTAGTCGGCCGGCTTCTTGCAGTTCTCGCACAGCCGCCGCGCCAGTCGCTGCGCGGTGATGAGCAGCACGCTGGAGGCAATGTTGAACGGCGGCACGCCCATGTTGAGCAGCCGCGTCAGCGTCGTCGGTGCGTCGTTGGTGTGCAACGTGCTCATCACCAGGTGGCCGGTCTGCGCGGCCTTGATGGCGATGTCGGCGGTTTCCAGGTCGCGGATTTCGCCGACCATGATGATGTCCGGGTCCTGCCGCAGGAAGGACTTCAGTGCCGCGGCGAAGGTGAGGCCGGCGCGGTCGTTGACGTTGACCTGGTTGATGCCCGGCAGGTTGATTTCCGCCGGGTCTTCCACGGTGGCGATATTCACGCCCGGCTGGTTCAGGATATTCAGGCAGGTGTACAGAGACACCGTCTTGCCGCTGCCGGTGGGGCCGGTGACGAGGATCATGCCGTACGGCCGGCCGATGGCGTGCATCAGACGGTCCTTCTCGATCTTCTCGTAGCCCAGGGCCTCGATGCCGAGCTTGGCGCTGGACGGGTCCAGGATCCGGATCACGACCTTTTCGCCGAACAGCGTGGGCAGCGTGCTGACGCGGAAGTCGATCGCCTTGGTGCCGAATTTCAGCTTCATGCGGCCGTCTTGCGGCACGCGCTTTTCGGCGATGTCCATGCGGCTGATGACCTTGATGCGCGAGGCCAGCTTCTCCTTGATGGCCACCGGCGGCTGCGTGATCTCGCGCAATTCACCGTCGATGCGGAAGCGCACGCGGTAGGTGTATTCGTAGGGCTCGAAATGCAGGTCCGACGCGCGCATGTTGATGGCGTCGATGAGCATCTTCTGCAGGAAGCGCACCACCGGCGCGTCCTCGACCTCGGTGGAGACGTCGGCCGTCTCGGCCGCGGTGTCTTCGTCGCTGACGTCGAAGTCGAAGTCGGCGCTGGCCAGCGTTTCCAGCACCTCGTTGGCGCTGGCGCTTTGCGCCTCCAGCTGGCGCATGAGCTTGTCGTATTCGACGATCACCCACTCGGGCGTGAGCTGGGTGGCGAATTTGATGCGCTCCACCGC
>JAABPT010000137.1 GCA_011391855.1 Burkholderiales bacterium | reverse complement strand
CAGCGTGTGCGCCAGGTCGTCGGCTTTCATGGCGCCCGCGCCGATGACTGCGGTGACGAAGCTGCTCTTGCGCTCGCGCGCGCTCTTGGACAATTCCTCGGCGGTCTTCGCGTTTAGCTTGCCGGCATTGACGAGCACGCGCGCCACGCCAGAAAGCGTGGAAGGGGGCGGTTCGACCAAGGTCTCGACAGCCATGGACATCAATTCAGCGGCGGCATGTTGCAACCATCATCGCCGATCGGTCTGGGGGTGTAAACGGCGAAAAGCCACACGCTGTCGCGGCTAACCTTTGCTTACAGACGCAGCCAAGCCTGTGCTGAAATGGCGGGAAGACTGGTCGGGGTGAGAGGATTCGAACCTCCGGCCTCTACGTCCCGAACGTAGCGCTCTACCAGGCTAAGCTACACCCCGATGTGGCCAGCACGAAGGTGACTTCGAGCGGTGCGGCCAGCGACCGATGCCTCAGGAAGACCTGTGGATCGATCGAACACACAATTCTAGCAGAGCCTCCCGGGCCCGCGACGGGGGCAGCGCGGCCAGCGCCAAGGCGGCCTCGTCGGCTTCCTTGTGCGCGGCAGAACGCGTGCCGTCCAGCGCGCCAGTGCGCTTCACGATGGCCAGGATCTCGGGCAGTTTGTGCACCTCGCCGTGCTCGATGGCGTGCCGGATGAGGGCCCGATCCGCCTCGCCCGCGCGCTCCATGGCCAGCAGCAGCGGCAGCGTGGGCTTGCCTTCGCGCAGGTCGTCGCCGACATTCTTGCCCAACTCGTCGCTGTTGCCTTCGTAGTCGAGCAGATCGTCGACGAGCTGGAATGCCGTGCCCAGCGAACGCCCGAAGGCAGCGCAGGCCTCTTCCAGCGCAGGGCATGCTCCGGCCAGCACTGCGCCCAGCCGCGCGCTGGCCTCGAAAAGCTTGGCGGTCTTGTAGCGGATGACCTGCAGGTAGTCGGCCACCGCCAGGTCGGGATCGTGCATGTTCATCAACTGCAGCACTTCGCCTTCGGCGATGACGTTGGTGGCGTCGGCCAATACCTCCAGCACGCGCATGCGGTTCACCGAGACCATCATCTGGAACGCACGCGAATAGAGGAAGTCCCCGACCAGCACGCTGGCGGCGTTGCCGAACATGGCATTGGCAGTGGCACGCCCGCGGCGCAGGGCCGATTCGTCGACCACGTCGTCGTGCAGCAGCGTGGCGGTGTGGATGAATTCGACGATGGCCGCCAGCTCGTAGCGCTCCGGGCCTTCGAAGCCCAGTGCCTCGGCGAACAGCAGCACCAAGCGCGGCCGGATGCGCTTGCCACCGGCCCCCACGATGTAGCGCGAGATCTGGTCGATGAGCACCACGCGCGACGCCAACCGGTCGCGGATGACGGCGTCCACGCGCTGCATGCCGAGCTCGGTGGGGTCTGCAGCGACAGTGACAGGGGTGGTGGTGTCGAGCACGGGCAGCGCGAAAACGAATTCAATCATTATAGGAAGCAGCCTCGGCATGGGCCCTTTGTTGCTGCGCCTGGGCCGGTGCATGGTATACTCATAGGCTCTGCGCAGTGCGGGCGGCTTCCATGCAGAAGCCGCAGGTCGCCATCCAGCGCAGCAGTATTCTTCGAGAGGTCACACATGTACGCGGTCATAAAAACCGGTGGCAAGCAATACAAGGTTGCTGCCGGCGAAAAGATCAAGGTAGAACAGATAGCTGCGGACGTGGGCCAGGAAATCGTTCTCGACCAGGTGCTCGCCGTCGGCAGCGGCGCCGAGCTCACGGTCGGGGCGCCCTGGGTCGCGGGTGCCCACGTCACCGCCACCGTGCTGGCGCAAGGCAAGCACGACAAGGTGCGCATCTTCAAGATGCGCCGTCGCAAGCACTACCAGAAGCACGGCGGCCACCGCCAGACCTACACCGAGCTGCAAATCGGCTCGATCAACGCCTAAGGGGCACGCACCATGGCACAGAAAAAGGGCGGCGGCTCCACCCGCAATGGCCGCGATTCGCAGCCGAAGATGCTGGGCGTCAAGGTCTTCGGCGGTCAGAAAATCAACGCCGGCGGTATCATCGTGCGCCAGCGCGGCACCCAGTTCCACGCCGGCACTGGCGTGGGCATGGGCCGCGACCACACGCTGTTCGCGCTGCTCGACGGCGCGGTGTCCTTCGACGTGAAGGGCGCCCAGAATCGCCGCACGGTGTTCGTGAAGCCGGTCTGAAGACGCAGTTCGCGCACTTCTCACTCCTCGCAATCCTCCGACTTTCGCGAAGCCCCGGTCCGCCGGGGCTTCGTCGTTTTTCCGGCTCCGCCGGCACCGCTAACATCCGTTGCACATGAAATTTGTCGACGAAGCCACCATCGACATCGCCGCCGGCGATGGCGGCGCTGGCTGCGCGAGCTTCAGGCGCGAAAAGTTCATCCCCTTCGGCGGGCCGAACGGGGGCGACGGCGGGCGCGGCGGCAGCGTGTTCGCCATCGCCGATCGCAATATCAATACGCTGATCGACTACCGCTACGCGCGGCGTCACATCGCGAAGAACGGCGAGCAGGGCCGCGGGTCGGACCAGTACGGCGCCGCCGCGCCGGACATCGAACTGCGCATGCCGGTAGGCACGATCATCCGCAACGCCGAAACCGGCGAGCTGATGGTGGAACTGCTCGAGCACGGCCAGCGCACGCTGCTGGCCAAGGGCGGCGACGGGGGCTTCGGCAACCTGCACTTCAAGACCAGCACCAACCGCAGCCCACGCCAGAAGACGCCCGGCTGGCCGGGTGAGGCCTTCAAGCTGCAGCTCGAATTGCGTGTGCTCGCCGACGTCGGCCTGCTCGGCATGCCCAACGCCGGCAAGAGCACGCTCATTGCCGCCATCTCGAATGCGCGGCCGAAGATCGCCGACTATCCCTTCACCACGCTGCACCCGAACCTGGGCGTGGTGCGCGTCGGGCCCGAGCGCAGCTTCGTCGTGGCCGACATTCCCGGCCTCATCGAAGGTGCTTCCGAGGGCGCCGGCCTGGGCCACCAGTTCCTGCGCCACCTGCAGCGCACGCGGCTGCTGCTGCACATCGTCGACGCCGCACCTTTCGACGACGCCGACCCCGTGCTGCAGGTGCGCGCCATTGCCGCCGAGCTGAAGAAGTACGACCCCAAGCTGCACGTCAAGCCGCGCTGGCTGGTGTTCAACAAGGTCGACATGGTGCCGGGGGCCGAACGCGAGCAGCGCATCAAGGACTGGGTGCGCCGCCTGCGCTGGAAGGGGCCCGTGTTCACGATCTCGGCGCTAGCGCACGAAGGGCTGCAGCCGCTGGTGGAGGCCATCTGGACGCATGTCGCCGAATACCAGCGTGAAGAGCCCTTGCCCGACCCGCGCTTCGACGAAGGGGTGCCCGTCTCGCATGGCTAGCGTGGTCTCCGGCGCGCGCCGCATCGTCGTCAAGGTGGGCTCCAGCCTCGTCACCAACGAAGGCCGGGGCGTCGATGCCGAGGCCATCGGCAATTGGGCGCGCCAGCTGGCGGCGCTGGCCGCCACGGGCCGCGAAGTGGTGATGGTGTCCAGCGGCGCCATCGCCGAGGGCATGAAGCGCCTGGGCTGGACCAAGCGGCCGAAAGAACTGCACGAGCTGCAGGCCGCCGCCGCAGTGGGCCAGATGGGGCTGGTGCAGATGTACGAGTCGCGGCTGGCGGCGCACGGCATGGCCAGCGCGCAGGTGCTGCTCACGCACGCCGACCTGGCCGACCGCGAGCGCTACCTCAACGCCCGCTCGACCCTGCTCACGCTGCTGGCGCTGAAGGTCATTCCCGTCATCAACGAGAACGACACCGTCGTCAACGACGAAATCAAGTTCGGCGACAACGACACGCTTGGTGCGTTGGTGGCCAATCTGGTGGACGCGGACGCCTACGTCATCCTCACCGACCAGCGCGGCCTGTACTCGGCCGACCCGCGCAAGGACCCGCAGGCGCGCTTCATCGCCGAGGCCACCGCCGGCGACCCGGCTCTGGAAGCCATGGCCGGCGGCGCCGGCAGTGGCATCGGTCGCGGCGGCATGCTGACCAAGATCCTGGCCGCCAGGCGTGCCGCCGGCAGCGGTACCAGCACCGTCATCGCCTGGGGCCGAGAGAACGACGTGCTGCTGCGGCTGGCCGCCGGCGAGGCCATCGGCACCGCGCTGGTGGCCGGCACGGCCAAGCTGGCGGCACGCAAGCAGTGGATGGTCGACCACCTGCAACTGCGCGGTGCGGTGGCGGTGGACGACGGCGCGGCGGCCAAGCTGCGCGACGAAGGCAAGAGTCTGCTGCCGATCGGCGTGCGCGAGGTGACGGGCGACTTCGTGCGCGGCGATGTCATTGCGGTGCGCACGCTGGCCGGCGCCGAGGTGGCGCGCGGGCTGGCCAACTATTCGGCGGCCGAGGCGCGCCTGATTGCGCGTAAACCCTCGTCGCAGATCGAGTCGTTGCTGGGTTATGCCAACGAGCCCGAGTTGATCCACCGGACCAACCTGGTGCTCGTGTAGCCCGCCTTCGACTCCGACCGCCAGACAGCAAAGGCGAGCAGACCGACGCCTGCCACCCGACCCACCGGCCTCACTTGGCCGGCGACGGGCTGGGGTCGGCCGGCTGCGGCGGGTAGGGCGGCGGCTCGGGTTCAGGCCGCTGTGATCGCAGCCCGGCTCGCAGGTAGCGATTGTGGTGCGTCACGCGCGGCAGGTAGCGCGCCAGTTCGGTGAGCGCCATCTCGTAGACGCCGCGCTTGAACTCGATCACCACGTCCAGCGGCACCCAGTAGTCGTTCCAGCGCCAGGCGTCGAACTCCGGGTGGTCGGTGGCGCGCAAGTTCATGTCGCTGTCTCGCCCCAGCAGCCGCAGCAGGAACCAGATCTGTTTCTGGCCGCGGTAGTGGCCGCGCGCGTCCTTGCGGATGAAGTGGTCGGGCACCTCGTAGCGCATCCAGTCGCGCGTGCGCGCCAGGATTTGCACGTGCTCGGGCCGCAAGCCCACTTCTTCGTGCAACTCGCGAAACATCGCCTGCTCGGGCGACTCGCCGTATTTGATGCCGCCCTGCGGAAACTGCCACGAGTGCGTGCGCAGCCGCTTGCCCCAGAAGACCTGATTGCGCGAGTTGAGCAGGATGATGCCGACGTTGGGCCTGAAGCCCTCGCGGTCGAGCATAATCAAACTCCGAATTTTGTGACTGTTTTCATTATTGCACCGGCCCGGTGCGGAGAGCGAACCCGCGCTAACCCGTAGGGTCAGGCGAGACTCCTGCGAGTCTTGCGGGCGCAGTCGGCGGCCCAACGCCGCGTGCAGCCCAAGCCCCCATGAAAGCCTCCCAGACCTTCATCTCCACGCTCAAGGAAGCGCCTGCCGACGCCGAGGTGGCCAGCCACCGGCTGATGATGCGCGCCGGCTTCATCAAGCGCCTGGGCGCCGGCATCTACACCTACATGCCGCTGGGCCTGCGCGTGATCCGCAAGGTCGAGGCCATCATTCGCGAAGAGATGAATCGCGCCGGCGCGGTGGAACTGCTGATGCCGGTGGTGCAGCCGGCCGAGCTGTGGCAGGAAACGGGGCGATTCGCCAAGATGGGGCCGGAGCTGCTGCGCGTGAAGGACCGCCACGACCGCGACTTCATCATCCAGCCCACCAGCGAAGAGGTCATCACCGACATCGCGCGCCAGGAACTGCGCAGCTACAAGCAACTGCCGCGAAACTTTTATCACATCCAGACCAAGTTCCGCGACGAGCGCCGGCCGCGCTTCGGCGTCATGCGCAGCCGTGAGTTCACCATGAAGGACGCCTATTCCTTCGACCGCGACTTGGATGCCGGTCGCCGCAGCTACGACGCGATGTACCGCGCCTATTGCGCCATCTTCGACCGCATGGGCCTGCGCTATCGCGCCGTGGCCGCCGACACCGGCGCCATCGGCGGCGACGTCTCGCAGGAATTCCAGGTCATCGCCGACACCGGCGAAGACGCCATCGTCTACTGTCCCGACAGCGACTACGCGGCGAATATCGAGCTGGCCGAAGCCCTGCCGCTGCTGGCGCAGCGCGCCGCACCCGCGCAGCCGCTGGTGAAGACGCCCACGCCCGGCCAGGTCACCTGTGAACAGGTGGCCGAAGGGCTGGGCCTGCCGCTGCAGCGCACGGTGAAGTCGCTGGTGCTGGCCACCGATGAGAATAACGAACGCGGCGACATCGTCAAGACCACCGTCTGGCTGCTGCTGGTGCGCGGCGACCACAGCCTGAACGAAGTCAAGGCCGGCAAGGTGAGCGGCCTGAAGGCGGGGTTCCGCTTCGCCACCGGTGCCGAGATCGAGGACCATTTCGGCTGCAAGCCCGGCTACCTGGGCCCGATCGCCCCGCGCAAGCCGGTGCAGGTGGTGGCCGACCGCACGGTGGCGGCCATGGCCGACTTCGTCTGCGGCGCCAACGAGGCCGACTTCCACCACACCGGCGTCAACTGGGGCCGCGACCTGCCCGAGCCCGACGTGGTGGCCGACATCCGCAACGTCGTGCCCGGCGACCCCTCGCCCGACGGCCGCGGCGTACTGGCCATCCAGCGCGGCATCGAGGTCGGTCACATCTTCCTGCTCGGCACCAAGTACAGCGACGCCATGAAGGCCACCTACCTGGACGAGACCGGCAAGCCGCAGGTCTTCGTGATGGGCTGCTACGGCATCGGCGTGACAAGGC
>JAABPT010000136.1 GCA_011391855.1 Burkholderiales bacterium | reverse complement strand
GGCGCGCCGACCCGCAGGCTCCTCACCATCTGCACTATGTGGCCATCGAGGCCTGGCCCCCGACGGCCGACGACCTGCGACGCAGCGTGGCCGCCTACCCCGAACTCGCACCGCTGGCACAGGAACTGGCCCAGCGCTGGGCCGGCTTGCTTCCGGGCTTTCACCGGATGGCCTTCGACGAGGGCCGGGTGCAGCTGACACTGTGCATCGGGGAGGTGCGCGCCATGCTGCGCGAGCTGCGCTTTGAGGCCGATTCCGTCTATCTGGACGGCTTCACCCCGGCCCTGAATCCCGATATGTGGGACCCCCACACGCTGAAGGCCGTGAGCCACCTGTGCCGGCGTGGCACGCGCGTGGCCACGTGGACCATCGCCCGCAGCGTGCGCGATGCGCTGGCGCAAAACGGCTTCATCGTCGAAAAAGCGCCCGGCCTGCCGCCCAAGCGCGACTGCCTGCGCGGCCGCTGGGACCCACCGTGGAGCCCGCGCCGGCCCGAGCCGGCCCCGGTGGCGCCCTGGGCTGGCGGCGAGCGGCGCGCCATCGTCATCGGCGCGGGCCTGGCGGGGGCCTCGGCGGCCTACAGCCTGGCGCGGCGCGGCTGGCAGGTCACCGTGCTGGACCGTGCCGGCGCCCCGGCGGCGGGGGCTTCCGGCCTGCCGGCGGGCGTGGTGGCGCCCCATGTCTCATCGGACGACCGGCTGCTCTCGCAGCTCAGCCGCAACGGGGTGATGGCCACGCTGGCCCGCGCCGCCGAACTGCTGCCCGAGGGCGACGGCTGGGCCGCCAGCGGCGTGCTGGAGCGACGCCTGAAAGGCAGCCGTGAACTGCCTGCCGACTGGCTGGACCCCGCCTCGCCCGGCCACGCCTGGAGCCGCCCGGCCGATGCAGCACAGCACAGCGCCGCCACCCTGCCCGACGACAGCCCCGCGCACTGGCACGCCCGCGGCGGCTGGGTGTGCGCCCCCGCCCTGGTGGCCGCGATGCTGGCCGCGCCCGGCATCATCTGGCGCGGCAACGCTGCCGTGGCCGCGCTGCGGCTGGACCGCCCTCAGACCGAAGGCGGCGTTGCCGATGGCCGGGGCTGGACCGCCCTCTCCGCCGATTACACGGTTCTGGCCCAGGCACCGCTGGTCGTGGTGGCGGCCGGCTTCGACAGCGTGGATCTGCTGACCAGCACCGGCGTGCCCGCCCTGCCGCTCAACCCCCTGCGCGGCCAGTTGCTGTGGGGCCCCATGCCGGCGCCTCCGCACCTGCTGCCGCCGTTCCCGGTCAACGGCCTGGGCAACTTCATCACCGGTGTGCCGGTGGACGGCACGCCCAGCTGGGTGCTGGGTTCCAGCTTCGAGCGTGGCTGCCGTGAGGCTGTGCTGCGCGACGCAGACAGCCAGGAAGTGGTCGCCAAGCTGGCCGAGCTGCTGCCGGCCAGCGCCGCCGCCCTGGCGCCGCAGATCGCCAGCGGCGCCGCCCGCGCCTGGGCCGCCGTGCGCTGCACCGTGCCCGACCGCCTGCCGGTGGTCGGCGCGCCGGACGCCACCGCCCTGCCCGGCCTGTTCGTCAGCACCGGCATGGGCGCGCGCGGCATGACCCTGGCCGTGCTGTGCGGCGAACTGCTGGCGGCGCAACTCGCCGGCGAGCCGCTGCCCGTGCCGCTACGAATGGCGCGGGCGCTGGCACCGCAACGGCTGCTGCGACCGTCGTAAAAAAACTCCTGAAACAATAGCTTCTCATGACCGTTTCACGCTGGGAAACGACCAAAATAGCTCGAAAAAGTAGCCCCCAAAGGCCATGGCGACCGGTGGTCCGGGCAGGATGGCTTGGCAGGGCAGTTTGAGCGAGAGGTCAGGCCTCGCTGGCACGGCGGATGCCCGGCTCCAGTGCGAAAAACTGCGGGCTGAGTGAAGCCGTCGGCGCGCGGAGCTTCTCGATCTCGGACGCCGGGGCATGCACTTCCAGCCGCACGATCTTGGCGATCTGCAGCGCCTGCCCGAGGAGCTCGCCGACGTTCTGAAGGTGCGCCAGCACGGCCTCGGCATTCGCGTAGCCCTCACGACAGTGCGCCGTAGTGCCATTGAAGGAAAAAGCGTAATGCATGCATCCCGGCTCCGTGCGCGTGCGCTCCACGAACTGGGGGCCGAGCGCCTTGAACGCCGCGAGTTGCCCTTCCGGCACCTCGAAGTAGGGCACCAGCGTGCAACAGGTATCAGGCTTGAACATAAATCCGTCTCCTCATTCTTGTCCGGGCAAACGCGCCCAAGGCAATTCTGCGCGCAATACTCGATTGCCGGAAGATCAAGTCCTTTGCAACGGCAGGAATGTCGAGCAAGTGCCGGGAGCCCCAACGTAGTGACCTTACCTAATTTATTAGGCATGCGGCTATGAGTCCTATTTCGCCTGCCGTCGCGTTGGTCTTATGACCAGTCCACGCTGAGCGTCTTCTGTTATGCCAACAAAACCGCCATTACGGCGACAGCGCCGGCCCGCAGCCAGTCTAGACTGCGCCTGAAACTACCCGGAGACACCCATGCCCGACTTTTCCACCCTGCGCATCGCCCCTGACGCCGCGAACCCGCGCATCGCCCGCCTGCTGCTGAACCGGCCCGAGCGGCTCAACGCGATCAATCACGAGACGCCGCGCGACATTCGCGCTGCCGTCGAATGGGCCAATGCCGAGCCCGGCATCCATGTCATCGTGGTCGAAGGCGCGGGCAAGGGCTTTTGCGGCGGCTACGACCTCAACGTGTTCGGCGACGCCGACATCGACCACCCCTGCCAGCAGGAGCGCACGCCCTGGGACCCGATGGTCGACTACGCCTACATGAAGCGCAACACCGAGGACTTCATGACGCTGTGGAAGAGCGCCAAGCCCACCATCGCCAAGGTGCATGGCGCGGCGGTGGCCGGCGGCAGCGACATCGCGCTCTCCTGCGACCTGCTGGTGATGGCCGAGGACGCGCGCATCGGCTACATGCCCACGCGCGTCTGGGGTTGCCCCACCACCGCGATGTGGACCTACCGCCTGGGCCCCACGCGCGCCAAGCAGCTGATGTTCACCGGCGATTTGATCGACGGCCGCACCGCCGCCGCCTGGGGCCTGGCCAACGAGGCCGTGCCGGCCGACCAGCTGGAAGCCGCCGTGATGAAGCTGGCCACCCGCATTGCCGGCGTGCCGTCCAGCCACCTGGCGATGCACAAGATGGTGATCAACCAGGTGATGCTGACCATGGGCCTGGAGCAGTCGCAGCAGATGGCCACGGTGTTCGACGGCATCACCCGGCACAACCCTGAGGGCCTGTGGTTTCGCCGGTATGCGCAGGAGAACGGCTTCAAGGCGGCGGTGCAGTGGCGTGATGGCGGCCAGCCGATTCCGGAAGGCGACGAGGCGCGAGCGCTGATCCGCGAAATGGAGGCGCGCAAGGCCCAGCCCGGCGCCTGAGCGGGGTGCGGACACGCCCGGCACGCTGTCGCCGAAGCGTCAGACGCATGGTTTGCGAGCATGGCGCGTGGCGGCGCGGGTGGCCTAGGATGGCTGGCTGAATACCAACAACCGGAGACACCCCATGAAGAACCCCTCTCGTGCCCGCCGGGCCTTGTCCTGCATGACCACTGCCCTGCTCGCCGGCCTCGCGGCCACCTCTGCCACGGCCCAGACGCCCGCCACCGCACCGGCCTTTGCCACGCCGCCGGCCCCGCCCACGGCCGAGAGCACCGACCCGGTCAAGCTGGGCTGGATGATCGGCTCGCCGCCGCCGCCCGACCGCATCATCCGTTTCGCCGATGGCTCTTTCTATACTTTTCCAAAATTCCGCTGGACTTTCTCCAACTCGCGCCAGATGGGGCCGACGACCAATGTCTCGCGCGGGCTGGGCGCGCCGGTGCCGCTGGCGCGCGCCGAGCGCGACGACCTCGACGCGGTGACCTTCACCCCGCTGGGCAAGACCGAACCCATGACCTGGGCCCAGGCCTTCAACGCCAACTTCACCGACGGCGTGGTGGTGCTGCACAAGGGCCGCGTGGTGTACGAGCGCTACGGCGGCGCGCTGCGGGTGGACGGCCAGCACATCGCGCAGTCGGTGACCAAATCCTTCTTCGGCCTGATCGGGCAGATTCTGGTGGCCGAGGGCAAGCTCGATGAAAACGCCAAGGTGGCGCAGTACGTGCCCGAGCTGAAAGACAGCGCCTTTGGCGATGCCACCATCCGCCAGGTGCTGGACATGCGCACCGGCCTGAAATACAGCGAGAACTACGCCGACCCCAAGGCCGAGATCTGGGACCACGTGCGCGCCGGCGGCGTGCTGCCGCGCCCGCCGGGCTACGCGGGCCCGCAGACTTTCTACGATTTTTTGAAGACCGTGCAGAAAGAAGGCGAACATGGCGGCGCCTTTACCTACAAGACCGTCAACAGCGACACGATCGGCTGGGTGATCCGCCGCGTGACGGGCAAGTCGGCCGGCGAGAACCTGTCCGAGCGCGTCTGGCGCAAGCTCGGCATGGAGCAGGACGCCTATTTCTCGGTGGACAGCGTCGGCACCGAGTTCGCCGGCGGCGGCCTGAACACCGGCCTGCGCGACCTGGCCCGCTTCGGCGAGATGATGCGCAACGACGGCCAGTTCGCCGGCCAGCAGATCATCCCCAAGGCGGCCGTGGACGACATTCGCAAGGGCGGCGACCGGGCGGCCTTCCCCCCCAGCTACGTCACCCTGCCGGGCTGGAGCTACCGCAACATGTGGTGGATCACGCACAACGAGCATGGCGCCTATGCCGCGCGCGGTGTGCACGGCCAGGTCATCTACATCGACCCGAAGGCGGAGATGGTGATTGCGCGCTATGCCTCGTTCCCGCAGGCGGCCAATGCCTTCAACGACCCGACCTCGCTGCCGGCGTATCACGCAGTGGCCAAGTTTCTGATCGCCAATCCGCGCTGAGAAGTCCTGAAGGTATAGCAGGCGATGACCGTTTGACGCTGGGATGATGGCCGTTAGACTGTCAAGATGACGACGACGGCCGATCCCGGGAATCCACGCACCCTGATCCTGCTCAATCCGCATGCCGGCGGCGGTCGCGCGGGCCGGTTGTACGCACCGCTGGCAAAAGCGCTGGCGGACGTCCCCCGTGGCGATGGCGTGGCGGCGCCGCACTTCACCCTCACCGACAGCCAGGCCACGGCACTCGCCTGCATCGACGCCCTGCCCCACAACAGTCGCGTGGTGGTGGTCGGCGGCGACGGCACGCTCAACCGCCTGCTGCCGGCGCTGCTGCGCGGCGCCCACAGCCTGGGCCTGGTGCCGGCCGGCAGCGGCAATGACACGGCGCGCGCGCTGGGCCTGCGCGGCATGACCTGCGATGCAGCGCTGCGCCTCGCCCTGAGTGGCGAAGCCACGCCGATCGACGTGGGCGAAGCCACTTTCGAGCTGCCCCAGGGGCCGCAGGTCGTGCCCTTCCTGTCCAGCCTGACCGCCGGCTTCGATTCCGCGGTGGGCCTGCGCGCCATCAATGGCCCGCGCTGGCTGCGCGGCCTGCCGCGCTACCTGCTGGCCACCTTTGGCGAGCTGGCGGCATTGCGCAACTGGCCGCTGCAGGTCACGACGGATGGTGAAGT
>JAABPT010000135.1 GCA_011391855.1 Burkholderiales bacterium | reverse complement strand
GCGCGTGGCCTTCTGCGAAGGTTGCGTGGCGCTGCCTTCGGCGGGCCGTGCCGCAGTCGTGGGTGAAGA
This sequence comes from Burkholderiales bacterium, assembly GCA_011391855.1. GTDB lineage: Bacteria > Pseudomonadota > Gammaproteobacteria > Burkholderiales > Burkholderiaceae_C > Rubrivivax. Next base: position 5,548 of record JAABPT010000135.1, on the reverse strand, counting down.
TCGTCGGCACCCACCGCGGCATTGATGCTGCTCAATCCATGTCCGGAATTCGAAGTCGAGACTCGGGTCATGTCCAGACTCCACACCGAACGCCATCGCACGCAGAGCATCGGCTGGCTGCGCGCGTCCGTGCTGGGGGCCAACGACGGCATCGTGTCCACGGCCAGCCTGATCATCGGCGTGGCCGCCGCGGGCGCAACGCAGAGTGCCGTGCTCGTCGCGGGTGTGGCCGGGCTGGTGGCGGGCGCCATGTCGATGGCGGCGGGCGAATATGTTTCGGTGAGCTCGCAGTCGGACACCGAACAGGCCGACATCGCACGGGAACGCCACGAACTGGCCACCGACGGCGCGCACGAAACCCAGGAGCTGGCAGGCATTTACATGCAGCGCGGTCTCGATGCCGACCTCGCCCACCAGGTGGCCGTTCAGTTGATGGCCAAGGATGCCCTCGGCGCGCACACCCGCGACGAGCTCGGCATTTCCGAGGTGGTGAGTGCCAAACCCCTGCAGGCCGCCCTGGCCTCTGCAGGCGCATTCACCGTCGGTGCCGGCTTGCCCTTGGTGAGCGCCTGGCTGTCGCCCGAAACGTATCTGTCACTGGTGGTCGGCGCCATGTCGCTGCTGTTCCTGGTGATGCTGGGCGGCTTGGCGGCCCGCACCGGGGGCGCGAGCATTCTGAAGGGCATCTGGCGCGTGACGTTCTGGGGGGCGACGGCGATGGCCATCACGGCGGGCGTCGGCAGGCTGTTCGGCGTGGCCGCCTGACCGATCTGTCCGACGCGGCTTGAGCGCACTCAAGGCAGCGTCGGCTGCGATCTGTTCCCATGGTCGGGTGCCGCGGCGTCGTCCTCGGCCCTGCGATCAATCGACCCGGTTGTGCCATGGATTTCTTCCTGCACCTGCTGAACGGAGGCGCCGGCAATCTGGCGGCCTACTTGGCCGCGCACGTGCTGCTGTGCCTGCTGCCAGCGTTCTTCATTGCAGGAGCGATGGCGGCGCTCATTCCCAAGGCCAGCATCACGCGCTGGCTCGGCCGCAACGCGCGCTACCGTGTCTCGTACCCAGCCGCGGCGGCGGCAGGGTCGTTGCTGGCGGTCTGCTCGTGCACCATCGTGCCGCTGTTCGCCGGCATCTACAAGAAGGGTGCCGGGCTGGGGCCGGCAATCACCTTCTTGTTTTTTGCCCCGGCCGGCAACATCCTCGCGCTGGCCTACACCGGCAGCATCCTGGGCGCGGAATTCGCCTTCGCGCGCTTCGTGCTGAGCCTGCTGTTCGGCATCGGCATCGGCATGCTGATGGCCGTGCTGTTCTGGCGCAGCGACGCCAGCCACGACGCCCAGACCGACGCCTTGTTCGCCGAACAGGCGAGCATCGGCCCGGCGGCCGCCGGCGTGCTGCTGTCGCTGGTGGCGGTGCTGATTGCCGGCACGCTGAAATTGTGGCCGCTGACCGCCACCGTCGGCACGGTGACCCTGCCGCTGCCCTGGGCCGAGGCCTGGCAGGCGACGCTGTTCGAGTGGGTCCCGTTCGACGCCGCCAAGGGCGAGGAAGGGGTGAGTGTGCAAGGGTCGCTGCTGATCGGGCTGCTGCTCCTGATCGGCTTGACCGCATGGCAGGGCCTGGAAAATATCGTCGAAGGCGCCAACCGCTGGACGGGTGTCGCGCTCGGCCTTACCGCCGCCACACTGCTGGTGGCCGCGCTCAAGCTGACGCCCAGCCCCGACGGGCTGGATGTGGCGCTCACCGGCCGCGCGCTGGCCGTTGGAGCCACGCTGTGGGCCGTGCTGCACCACGCACGCCGGCTCGATGCCGATGCCTGGCGCGCCTGGTTGTGGGAAGCCTGGCGCTTCGTCAAGCAGATCTTCGTACTGCTGGTGGTGGGCGTGTTTGTCGTCGGTGTGGTCCGGCAACTGATCCAGCCCGAATGGATCCAGAACCTGGCGGGCCGGAACGACCTGCTGGCCAACGCGGTAGCCGTCGTGTTCGGCGTCTTCATGTACTTCCCGACGCTGGTCGAGGTGCCGGTGGCGCACATGTTCCTGGACCTGGGCATGCATCGCGGCCCCCTGTTGGCCTACCTGATGGCCGACCCCGAACTGAGCCTGCAAAGCATCCTGATGGTGGCCGCCGTGATCGGCCGGCCCAAGACTTTCACCTACGTCGGCCTGGTGGCAGTGTTCAGCATCATGGCCGGCCTGATCTACGGTGCCTGGGTCGACGGCGTGAACCCGGCCTGGATCGCCCTCGGGCTGGCCGCATTCGTCGGTTCGCTCGTGGCGCTGCTCGGCTGGTTGCTGGGGCGCCGGCGGGCACTGGCCCACGCGTGATCACTTTCGACAAGGAGAACAGCGATGAAGACCGTCAAGATCCTCGGACCCGGATGTGCGAACTGCAAGAAGCTCGAAGCGGTGGCACGCGAGGCCGCAAGCACTGCCGGTGTCGAAGCCGAATTCGTCAAGGTCATCGACATGAAGGCCATCATGGCCTACGACGTGCTGTCCACGCCGGGCCTCGTGATCGATGAGAAGCTGGTGAGCAGCGGTCGCATCCCGACGCAGGCTGAAATCCGGCAATGGCTGGCGACGTGATGCAGGACACGTGCCCGGCCGCAACCCATCAGTGCTGCGTCACCATGGAGTGCCGCTGGCCTTCCAGCCGCACGAAAAGCTCGGTTAGCTCGGCCAGCTCGCGGTAGAAGTCGGTCTGCGCGTGCTCGTGCACCGCCAGGATGAAGCCGCCCAGCCAACGGCCCAGATGGCCGTCCAGGAAGGCCGTGCGCAGCACCTGCAAGGCCTGCAGCGCCTCGGCGTCGCCGCTGGCCTGCGCCCGGTGCACCTGGTGCGTCAGCAGGTATAGGAACTCCAGCTCCACTGCCACGTGGTCGGGCAGTTCCTGGAAGTCTTCGTCGATTGCGAAGCCACCTTGCTCGTAGAGCTGCAGCAGCTCCATCGTCGTGTCCTGCATCACCACGTTCTCGCCGGTCAGCCACACCGACGCATAGGGCCGTGCCAGCGCCTGCACCGGGCCCAGGAAGAGCCGGCTGTAGTCCACCAGCAGCTCCTGCAGGCCGGCCGCTGCGAAGGCCTCGCCGAGTCGACGCGTGTGCGCGGCGAGCTCGGGGTCCAGCCTGTCGGCGGCCGCGAGCATGGAATCGAACAGGTGCTCTTCGGTGAACTCGATCGTCGGCTCGTAGTAGCAGGCGGCCAAAAAGCGGCACAGGTCTTCGCGCGCGGTGGCCTTGTCTTCGTCGGTGTCCGACATCTTGGCTCCAAAGAAAAGGCCGGGTGATCCCGGCCCCGTGGTCGATCGCGACAGCCCCGTCAGGCACGAACGCTGTATTTGCCAATGTAGTGGACGTTGGGCTTGGTGCCCTTGTCCTCTTGCAGGCGGAAGGACTTCTCCTTCTTCAGCAGCATCGCGATCGGGCTCGCCGCATCTTCCTGGTCGCCGAAAATGCGCGCCTGCGACGGGCAGACCTCCACGCACGCCGGCTGCAGGCCGTTGATGGTGCGGTGGTAGCAGAAGGTGCACTTCTCCACCACGTCGCCCTGGCGGATGGGCTGCACATCGCCGCCGCTCCACTTCGTCATTGCCGGGGTCGCGGCGCCGGCCTTGGCCGACACTTCGGCACCGGAAGACGTGCAGCCCGCAATGGCCGCGGTCTTGTCTTCCCAGAAAGGCTGCGTGCTCTTGTCCGCTTCGTTGTAGCTGATGACGCTGTAGGTCTCGCCGTTCAGGCTGTCGGCGCCCAGTTCCTCGTGGCTGTAGGGGCAGGCTTCCTGGCACTGCCGGCAGCCGATGCACAGTTCCGGGTCGTGCAGCGTGATGCCTTCGGGCGTCTTGAACATCGCTTTCTTCGGCTTCACCGGGCAGGCGGTGATGCAGGGTGCTTCGCTGCAGTGGTTGCACAGCACCGGCATCACGAAGTGCGTGACGTTGGGGAAGACCCCTTCGGTGCGCATGATGAAGTCGGCCCAGTTGTGGCTCTGGCCACCCTGGCGGGTGCGGGTGTTGTTCTCGGCCTTGCAGGCAAAGGCGCATGCGCCGCAACCCACGCACCGGCCCAGGTCGATGACCATTCCAAGTCTTGTCATGATGGTTTCCTTAGCTGTGGTGGGCGGGCTCAGACCTTGGCGATCTTCACGCCGGTGAAGCCGCCGTTGCGGGCCGTGGACCCGCTGAGCCGGTCGTAGTCATCGACCAGGATCTCGTTGTTGTTGCCGCCGATGGTGGCCGCCTGACCGAACTTGCCGGTGGCCACGCGGCCGTAGGCCCAGTGACCCTGGCCGTAGCACTTGGCCACGGTGCCGGGGCGCAGGCCTTCCCACAGCTTGAGCTGGGTGACGATGGAGCCGGCCATGGACGTGATGCGGACCGTGTCGCCCGTCTTCAGGCCGAGCCTGGCGCCGTCGGCGGGGTTCATCTTGAGCACGTCGCCCCAGGACACGTCACCCGGGTCGACCTTCTTGAACTCCTGGTACCAGGGCAGGTTGGCACTGCGGCCTTCGCGGTTCAGGCGCGACTTGTAGTCGACGAAGGTGAACGGGTAGTCGGCCACGCTGCCGTGCCGCTTGGGCGGCTCGTAGTGCGGCACGAAGGCCACGTCGCCGCGCGCCACGTAGCCGCTGACGGTGAGGATGTCGTCGGTGGTGGTTTCGAACTTCTTGGCGTGTTCGAGCAGGCCCTTCTTCAGCGTCTCGCTGTAGAACTCGAACTTCTTGGTCTCGGTGGCGAACTTGCCGCCCCAGCCCTTCTTCAGCGTGTATTTCGGGCCGCTGAACATGCCCTTCTTCTTGAAGTCGGCCCAGCCGGCCACTGGGGCGTCGCCCTTGAGCGGCTCCTTGGGCATCCACAGCGTGGCGCTGCTGATCTTGGTGGCGATCTCGCTGAATTCCAGCGCCGTGGTCGGCAGCTTGCCGGTCTCCGGATCCTTGAATTCCTTCGAGTAATAGTCGAAGAGATTCGGGAAGCCCTTGGCCTTGAGCTTCTCGGCCAGCAGCCACATCACTTCGGTTTCTTCCTGCTTGACGTCCCACAGGCGCTTCACGGCCGCCTGCTGGATCGACGCATAACCGTGGCCGTTGGCCATGTTGCCGACGATGGACCAGCCCTCGGCCGAATTGAAGGTGGACGGCAGCACGATGTCGGCGAACTGCGTCATCTCCGACGGGTTGGTGACCAGATGCACGAAGAACGGCACCTTGGCCAAGGCCTTGTCCCAGCGGTCTGCGCCAGTGCAGGAGAAGTTGAAATTGGCCCAGCTGGCGATGAACACCTTCACCGCGCCGGGGTCCTTCAGCATGCCGTTGGCCACGTTGTTGGTGACGACGCCGCTGCCGGGCTTGGCGTTCATCATCGCGGGCATGTCCTTGGCGCCGCGGCCGTCGAGCTTCTTGCCCTTGCTGCCGGTCTTGGCCACCTCGTCGACATATTTGTCGGCGCTGGGGAACTTGCCCAGCGACACGCTGCTGCTCTGCCAGACGCCGCCTTCGGTGTCGATCGAACCCACCAGGCCGTTGAGCGCATGCACGGCCATCGCGCTGTAGGT
>JAABPT010000134.1 GCA_011391855.1 Burkholderiales bacterium | reverse complement strand
CGCCAGCGTCACAGAGGAAGAGATCGCCGCCCAGCTCGACGAAGGCCGCGAAGCGGGGGTGATCGAGGCGCAGGAGCACCAGATGGTGCGCAACGTCTTCCGCCTGGACGACCGCCAGATCGGGTCGATGATGATCCCGCGCGCCGAGATCGAGTGGCTCGATTTGGCCGAATCGCTGGAGGCGCAGCTCGAGCGCATGGCTGCCAGCAGCCACACGCGCTTTCCGGTGTGCCGCGGCTCGCTCGACGACGTGCAGGGCGTGCTCGTGGTGGCCAGCCTGCTGCAGCCGCTGGCGCGCGGCGAACGGCCGAATATCGCCGACCACATGCAGCCGCCGGTGTTCGTGCCGGAAACGCTGAACGGCATGGAACTGCTGGAGCAGTTCCGCCGCATCGACACCGACCTCGTGTTCGTCGTCGACGAATACGGCGCCGTGCAGGGCGTGATCACCGAACGCGACCTGCTGGAGGCGATCACCGGCGAGTTCACCGCGCTCAGCGACGAGGACGCCTGGGCCGTGTCGCGTCCCGACGGCGGCTGGCTGCTCGACGGCCTGATCCCGGTGCCCGAGCTCAAGGACCGGCTGCACCTGAAGGAACTGCCCGAGGAAGACCGTGGCAGATACAACACTTTGGCTGGCATGATCATGCTTTTGCTCGGGCGCCTGCCGCGAACGGCCGATACCGTGGTCTGGGAGGACTGGCGCTTCGAGGTCGTCGACCTCGACGGCAAGCGTGTCGACAAGGTGCTGGCCACCCGCACTGAACAAACTGGAGAAAACGCGTGATCAATCAGAACCTGCATCGCCAGCCCGAGGCGCTGGACAGTGCCAAGCACCGCCTGCTGAAGCTTCGGGTGCCCGTCACCGACTGGTCGGTGGCCGACAAGCTGAATGCCGTCTTCGTGGCGGCGGCCGAGTTCGGCGACATCTGCCGCGAATTTCCCATCGTCTTCGTTCGCGCCGGCAAGGAAGCCGACGGCAGCGACCAGATCGCCCCCGTCGCCGTGCTGGGCCTGGCGCAGAACCAGAATCTGTTCGTCGACGGCGGGCGCTGGCGCGCCCAGTCCATGCCGTTGGTGCTGCGCCACTATCCCTTTTGCATCGCGCGTGTCGACGACAAGCGGTTTGCGATCTGCGTCGACATGGCCTGGGCCGGCGTCGGCAATGAAGCCGGCCAGCCGGTGTTCGAAACCGACGGCCAGCCGGCGGCCTTGCTCAAGACCGTGCAGCCTCAGATGGAGACCCTGGAGAAGGAGGTCCAGCGCACGCGCCTGGTCGGCAAGCGCCTGCTCGAACTGGGCGTGCTGCGCGAGATGCGCTTCGACGCCACGCTGCCCGACGGCCGCAAGCATTCGGTGGACGGCTTCCTGACGGTCGACGACAAGAAGATGACCGAACTGCCCGACGTGGTGGTGGCCGAACTGCACCGCAGCGGCGTGCTCGGACTGGTGCACCTGCACTGGGTGTCGCTGGGCAACATGCGCCGGCTGGTGGAATGGCATGCCGTACGCACGGCCGGCGCCGACGCCGCACCGGCCGCGGTGGCGGTCGAGGCCCCGGCCAGCGCGGCGGCCTGACGCCACCATCCGCCGCGTTCAGCTGCTCGGCGCGTCGAACACGTCGGCGCGGCGAACCGGCGGATGCAGCACCCACCGCACCTGCGCCACCTGCGGCTGGGTGCGCGCCACCCAGTCGCCACAGCGGCTGCGCGCAGCAGCAGCCTGCGGCGGCCGCACTTGTCTTTCGTTGCCGACTGTCCCGTCCACCCGCCCGAGCCGCCCCCATGACCGTCCACCTTGCCAAACCCGGCCGCGGCAGCGTGCCCGTCCACGCCACCGACCGCGAACAGTTCGCTGCGCACGCGGCCGCACTCGACCCCGCTGCGCGCCGCTGGCTGCAGACCTGCGGCTTCAACGGCGCACCCGACACCCATGCGCTGCTGCCGGCGTCCGACGGCAGCCTGGCCGCGGTGTGGGCGGGCGTGCACGCCGCGGCCCACCCCTGGGCGCTGGCGGCGCTGCCCAAGGCGCTGCCGAGCGGGCGTTATCACCTGGGTGACGCCGGCCTGGCCGTCGACGCCACCGCGGCGGCCTTCTCCTGGGAGCTGGGCAGCTACGTCTTCGACCTCTACAAGGCGGCCCCGCGCGTGCCGGCGCAGCTGGCCCTGCCGCCAGGGGCGGCGGCGCAGCGCGGCGTGCTGATGGCCACGGCCATCGCATCCACACGCGACCTCGTGAATACCCCAGCCGAGCACATGGGCCCGGCCGAACTGGCCGAAGCCGTGAAGCTGGTGGCGCGCCAACACGGAGCCACGTTCAAGCAGATCGTCGGCGACAAGCTGCTGACAGCCGGCTTCCCCGCCATCCATGCCGTAGGCCGCGCCGCGACGCGGGCACCGCGGCTGATCGAGCTGAACTGGGGCCGGCCCAAGGACCCGAAGCTGGTGATCGTGGGCAAGGGCGTTTGCTTCGACAGCGGCGGCCTGGACATCAAGGGCGCCGACGGCATGCGGCTGATGAAGAAGGACATGGGCGGTGCGGCCAACGCGCTGGGGCTGGCGCAGATGGTCATGGCGCTGGGCCTGCCGGTGCGGCTGCAGTTGCTGATCCCGGCGGTGGAAAACGCCATCGCCGGCAATGCCTACCGACCGGGCGACGTGTTCAAGACGCGCGCCGGGCTGCACATCGAGATCGGCAATACCGACGCCGAAGGCCGCGTCGTGCTGTGCGACGCGCTGGTCTACGGCGCCGAGGGCCAGCCGGCCTTGATGATCGACCTGGCCACGTTGACCGGTGCCGCGCGCGTGGCGCTGGGCGCGCAGTTGCCGGCGCTGTTCTGCCGCCGCATGGAACTGGCGCGTGCGCTGGTGGACCGCGGCCTGGCGCTGCACGACCCACTGTGGCACCTGCCGCTGTGGAAGGGCTATCACGCCGGCATCGAAAGCGAGATTGCCGACCTGGTGAATACCGGGCGCAATGCGCTGGCCGGCGCCATCAACGCGGCGCTGTTCCTGGAAGACTTCGTTCCGGCCGACCTGGACTGGCTGCACATCGACCTCTTCGCCTGGAACGACACCGCGCGGCCGGGCCGGCCGGTGGGCGGCGAGGGGCAGACCCTGCGCACCTTGCTGGACTACATCGAACGGCGTTTTGCACCCGCTCCGGAACGGGCTTGATCGTCGCTGGCCGCATCTCCTAGAATTCCTCGACCGATCGGTCGAAGAATGCCGCCAGCCCGGCATGCATCGCTGTGCATCGGGGCTGGCTCGAAGGTGTTCCCCTTGACCGATGTCGTTCCCACCGAGGCCTTGGTGCTGGTCGCCGACCGCGGCGCCGTGCGTACGCTGACGCTGAACCGGCCGGCCACGCTGAACAGCTTCACCGCGGCGATGCACGCGCAGTTGCTGCCGGCACTGGAGGCCGCGGCGGCGGATGCTTCGGTGCGCGCTGTCGTCATCACCGGCGCCGGCCGCGGCTTCTGTGCCGGGCAGGACCTGCGCGACCCCGCCATGGCGGAGGGTGTCGACGTGGGCGGCGTCATCGAACGCTTCTACCGCCCGCTGGCCACACGCGTGCGCTCGATGCCGGTGCCGGTGATCGCCGCCGTCAACGGTGTCGCCGCCGGCGCGGGTGCCAACCTGGCGCTGTGCTGCGACCTCGTGGTGGCGGCGCGCAGCGCCAGCTTCATCCAGGCCTTCAGCAAGATCGGCCTCGTGCCCGACTGCGGCGGCACCTGGCTGCTGCCGCGGCTGGTGGGCCGTGCGCGGGCGCTCGGCCTGGCGATGACGGGCGACAAGCTGCCGGCCGAGGATGCCGAGCGCATCGGCCTGATCTGGCAGTGCGTGGACGACGCGCTGCTGATGGAGACCGTGGCCGCGCTGGCCGACCGTCTGGCAGGCATGCCCAGCAAGGCGCTCGCCGAAACGCGCCGCGTGCTGGACACCGCCATGCCGGCGGACTTTGGCGACGCGCTCGCGCTGGAAGCCGCGGCGCAGCGCGAACTCGGCGCCGCGCACGACTTCGCCGAGGGTGTGGCGGCCTTCTTCGCCAAGCGGCCCGCCGTCTTCAAGGACCGCTGAGCATGTCGCCCCACACCCACCCGGCCGACGCCGCCGAGGCCCAGCGCGTGGCCGAAGCCACGCGCGACGCGATGTGGAAGGACGACCGCGCTTCGAAGCTGCTCGGCATGCAGGTCGTGGCCGTGGGCCCGGGCACGGCCACGGTGACGATGACCGTGCGCGAGGACATGCTCAACGGCCACGATATCTGCCACGGCGGCCTGGTTACCACACTGGCCGATACGGCCTTTGCCTACGCCTGCAATGCCTACAACGAAGTGACGGTGGCCGCGGGCTTCGACGTCAACCTGGTCGCTGCCGCGCGCCTGGGCGACGTGCTCACCGCGCGAGCCACCGAACTGGCCAAGGCCGGCCGCACGGGCGTCTACGACATCCGGGTCGACAACCAGCATGGTGCGCCGTTGGTGGCCTTCCGCGGCCGCAGCTACACGATGAAGGGCAAGCCGCTCGTCGAAGGTCTGCCCATGGGCAAGATCGTCAAGCACAAGCTTCAGGAGACATGACGATGCCGGTGAAGAGACCCGCGCCAGGCGACCTGGAGCCCATCGAGACCGCCAGCCGCGACGAACTGCGGGCCGTACAACTGCAGCGCCTGCAATGGAGCCTGCAGCACGCCTACGACCATGTGGCGCACTACCGGCAGGCCTTCGATTTGAAGGGCGTGCATCCTTCGGACTGCAGGTCGCTGGCCGACCTGGCGAAATTTCCGTTCACGGCCAAGGCCGACCTGCGCGCGCACTACCCCTTCGGCATGTTCGCCGTGCCGCGCGAACAGGTGGTGCGCATCCACGCCTCTTCCGGCACCACGGGCAAGCCCACGGTGGTGGGCTACACCAAGGGCGATATCGACCGCTGGGCCGACCTGGCGGCGCGATCCATCCGCGCCAGCGGCGGCCGTGCCGGCGACATCGTGCACGTGGCCTACGGCTACGGCCTCTTCACCGGTGGCCTGGGCGCGCACTACGGCGCCGAACGCCTGGGCTGCACGGTGGTGCCGATGAGCGGTGGCCAGACCGAGAAGCAGGTGCAGCTGATCGAGGACTTCCGGCCCGACATCATCATGGTCACGCCCAGCTACATGCAGGTGATCGTGGAGGAGTTCCGCCGCCAGGGCAAGGACCCGCGCCAGATGTCGGTGAGCGTGGGCATCTTCGGTGCCGAGCCCTGGACCGAGGCGATGCGGCGCGACATCGAGCTCAGCGCCGATATCGACGCGGTGGACATCTACGGCCTGAGCGAGGTCATGGGCCCGGGTGTGGCCAACGAGTGCATCGAAGCCAAGGACGGCCCGGTGATCTGGGAAGACCACTTCTACCCTGAGATCGTCGACGCCGACACCGGCGCCGTGCTGCCCTACGACGAATCCAAGGGCACCGAGGAGGGTGAACTCGTCTTCACCACGCTCACGAAGGAGGCGCTGCCCGTCGTCCGCTACCGCACGCGCGACCTCACCCGGCTGCTGCCGCCCACGGCGCGCAGCATGCGCCGCATGGGCAAGATCGTCGGCCGCAGCGACGACATGCTCATCATCCGCGGCGTCAACCTGTTTCCCACGCAGGTGGAGGAACTGGTGCTGCAGCACG
>JAABPT010000133.1 GCA_011391855.1 Burkholderiales bacterium | reverse complement strand
GGCCTGGAGGTGCTAATGCTGCGCCGCGCCGAACGCGAAGACGACATGCGCAGCGGTGCGGCCGTCTTCCCGGGCGGTGTGCTCGACGCACGCGACCGCGATGCGCACGCGCACAGCATCGGCCCCAGCGACGCCGAGGCCAGCGCATGGCTCGGCCTGGCCGAAGGCGGGCTCGACTATCTGGTGGCCGCGGTGCGCGAATCCTTCGAGGAAGTGGGCCTGCTGCTGGCGCAAGGCGGCGACGCCGGTTTCGACCTGGCCGCCCTCGAGCCCTGGCGCGACCGGCTGCAGGCCGGCGCGGTCTCGATGGCCGATTTCTGCCGCGCCGAGGGCCTGCGCCTGGACCTGCGCGGGCTCGTCTATTTCAGCCACTGGCTCACCCCCCCAGGCGTACCCAAGCGCTTCGACACGCGCTTCTTCGCCGTGGCCGCGCCGCCAGGCCAGGTGGCCGAGGCCGACCTGGGCGAAGCGGTGGAACTGATGTGGCTCACACCGCAGGCGGCACTGGAGCCGCAGCGCGGCCTGAAGCTGCTGCCGGTGACGCAGCGCACGCTGCAGGACCTGGCGCGCTTCGGCAGCGCCGCCGAGGCGCTGGCCGAGGCACGCACGCGCAGTGACATCGCCGTGACCATGCCGCGACTGGCCACTTCTTCGCGCGGCCGGCGCATCGTGCTGCCGCACGAACTGCCCTGGGCCGAGATCGGCCGGCTGGACCCGGAGGGCCGCGGCGACGTGTCGTGCGAACTGCTGCCGTTCCGCGCGGTGCGGCTGTCGCCGCGCATCGTCCGCGTCACCGCACCCAACCCCGGGCCGATGACCGGACCCGGCACCAACAGCTACCTGGTGGGCGAGGGCGCGGCCTGGACCGTCATCGACCCCGGGCCGGTGAGCGAGCCCCACCTGCAAGCGCTGCTGGACGCTGCGGCCGGGGCCGGCGGGCGCATCGAACGCATCCTCGTCACGCACACCCACCGCGACCATTCGCCGGGCGCCGTGGCCCTGGCCGCCGCCACCGGTGCGCCGGTGTGGGGCCAGGTCGCCGCGCACCCGCAATGGCAAGACCTGAGCTTCGCGCCCGATGTCCATGCGCAGCACGGCGAGCGCCTGCCGCTGGGGCCGACGACGACGCTGCGCGTCATCCACACGCCCGGCCATGCGTCCAACCACCTGTGCTACCTGCTGGAGGAAGAGCAGACGCTGTTCACCGGCGACCACGTGATGCAAGGTTCCACCGTCGTCATCAACCCGCCCGACGGCGACATGGCGGCCTACCTGCAGGCGCTGCACGCGCTGCTGGACGAAGACCTGCACTGGCTGGCGCCGGGCCATGGCTTCCTGGTCGCCGAGCCGCACGCGGTGCTGCGTGCGCTCATCGCGCACCGCCTGAAGCGCGAGGCGAAGGTGACGGCGGCGCTACGCCAGGCCGGCCCCGCCAGCCTGGGCGCGCTGCTGCCGCTGGTGTACGACGACGTCCCTGCGGCCCTGCACGCCATGGCGCGGCGTTCGCTGCTGGCGCACCTGTTGAAGCTGCAGGGCGAGGGCGTGGCCCGCTTGGCCGCCGGGGGTGCTGAAGCCGTTGAAGCCGTTGAAGCTGGCGAAGGCGACGGGCGCTGGTCAGCCGCCTGAGCCGCGAGTCGGTGCCAACTCGGGGGCCGGCGCCGCCTGCCAGTGCCCGTCCACCAGCAACTGGTGCGGCCTGAACTGCGCCTTGTAGGCCATCTTGGGGCTGTCGGCGATCCAGTAGCCCAGGTAGACATGCGGCAGCTTGAGCAGCCGCGTCTGTTCGATCTGCCACAGCACGCTGTAGGTGCCGTAGCTGGCGCCGGGGTCGGTCTCGTAGAAGGTGTAGACGGCCGAGAGGCCGTCGTTGAGCACGTCCAGGATGGCCACCATCTTCAGCACGCCAGGCTCGCCGCCCGCGCCGGGCTCGCGGAATTCGACCAGGCGCGAATTGACGCGGCTTTGCAGCAGGAACTGCGTGTACTGGTCGACGCTGTCCTGGTCCATGCCGCCGCCGCTGTGGCGGCCGGCCTGGTAGCGCAGGTAGAGCTGGTAGTGCTCGGGCACGAAACACAGCCGCAGCACGCGCGTCTTCAATTGGCCATGCGCGCGCGCGGCGCGGCGCTGGCTGCGCGTGGGCTGAAAGCCTTCCACCGGCACGCGCAGCGGCACGCAGGCGCGGCAGCCGTCGCAATAGGGCCGATAGGTGAACATGCCGCTGCGGCGAAAGCCGTTGGCGACCAGGCCCGAATAGGCGTCGGCGTGGATCAGGTGGCTGGGCGTGGCCACCTGCGAGCGCGCCTGCCGGCCGGGCAGGTAGCTGCAGGGGTAGGGCGCCGTGGCATAGAACTGCAACGAACGCAGCGGCAATTCCTGGGGGTGCGTCACGCGGATGGAAGGCTGCAGGAAACGATCAAAGCCCGAGCAGCGCCCAGGCCGATTCATCATAGGACCAATCCCGCGGCGCTGTCGTGTCCGGGGTTGCGACCAGGCTTGCGTCAAGGCTTGCGTCCACGGTCGTCGCCAGGTGGGCCAGGAACGACTCGCGCGGCATCTCGCGCGCGCCCAGCGAAGCCAGGTGGCCGGTATTCTGCTGGCAGTCGACGAGCGGCACGCCGCGCGCGCGGCAGGCGGCCACCAGCGCGGCCAGCGCGATCTTCGAAGCGTCGGTACGGTGCGCGAACATCGACTCGCCGAACGCCATGCGGCCGATGGCCACGAAATACAGCCCGCCGACGAGTTCGCCGTTGACCCAGGTCTCGGCGCTGTGCACGCGGCCGGCGTCGTGCCACTCGGCGTAGGCCGCCAGCACCGACGGCATGATCCAGGTGCCGTCCTGCCCGGCCCGCGGTGTGTGCGCGCAGGCCTGGATGACGGCGCGGAAATCGCTGTCGAACCGCACCTCGCAGCCGGGCGTGCGCAGGAAGCGGCGCAGTGTCTTGCGCAGGCTGTGCGAGAGGCGGAACTCGGCCACCGGCAGCACCATGCGCGGGTCGGGGCTCCACCACAGCACCGGCTGGCCGGGGCCGTACCACGGGAAGATGCCCAGCCGGTAGGCCTCTTCCAGGCGCTGCGGGGTGACGCGGCCGCCGGCGGCCACCAGGCCCGGCGCGTCGCTGTCGGGCCCCAGCGCCAGCGTGGCCGGCGGCATGGGGCTGGTGTCGTCGATCCAGGTCAGCATGGGGCGCCGGTGTCCGCGCGAGGGGCTCATCGGTGCCGGCTCAGCGCGGCCCCAGCTGCAGCCACAGGAAGGCGTACTCCAGCGCCATCATCTGCGCGCGCTGCGTGTTGTCGGCGGCGCCGCCGTGGCCGCCTTCCAGGTTCTCCCAGTACATCACGTCGTGCCCCTGCTCGCGCATCAGCGCCGCCATCTTGCGCGCATGGCCGGGGTGCACGCGGTCGTCGCGCGTGCTGGTGGTGAACAGCACGCGCGGCAGCTTCACGCGCGCCGCGTCGGGCACGTTTTGGTACGGGCTGTATTTCGAGATGTAGGCCCAGTCGGCGGGATCGTCGGGGTCGCCGTACTCGGCCATCCACGAGGCGCCGGCCAGCAGCCGGTGGTAGCGCCGCATGTCCAGCAGCGGCACTTGGCAGACCACGGCGTTGAAGAGTTCGGGCCGCTGCAGCATCACCGCGCCGACCAGCAGGCCGCCGTTGCTGCCGCCGCGCATGGCGAGCCGCGCCGGCCGCGTCACTCGTGTGGCGACCAGGTCCTCGGCGACGGCGGCGAAGTCGTCGTAGCTCTTCTGCTTGCCGGCCTTCACGGCCGCCTGGTGCCAGCCGGGACCGAATTCGCCGCCGCCGCGGATATTGGCCAGCACGAAGACGCCGCCGCGGCTGCACCAGACGCGGCCCATCGCGCCAGCGTAGAACGGCAGCCGAGGCAGCTCGAAGCCGCCGTAGCCGTTGAGCAGCGTCGGGTGGTCGCCGTCGGCCTGCGCGCCCTTCGGCCAGACCACGAAGTAGGGCACGCGCGTGCCATCTCGGCTGGTGGCGAAACGCTGCTCGACGCGCATGCCGGTGGCGTCGAAGAAGCTCGGCAGCGACTTGAGCGGCTCGCGCGCGTCACCGCCCGTCGTGCCCAGCTGCAGCGAATCGGGGCTCAGGAAGTCGGCGGCGCTGAGCAGATAGGCCTCGGCCAGCGGGTCGTCACCCAGCTCGGAGTCGTGCAGGGCGCTCACGCTCAAAGCGCCGGGGGTGGGCGCCTGCACGTCGCGGCGCTGCCAGCCGCCGTCGCGCCAGCCCAGTTCCTCGATGCGGCTGGTCACGTTGTCCAGCACGGTCAGCAACAGCGTGCTGCGCGTGGCGGTGTAGCCCGAGAGCGACCGCGTCGGCGTGGGCGTGAACAGTGGCGTCAGCCGGCGCTCGCCCGCCAGATAGGCGGCCGCGTCGGCCACGAGCAGCGAGCCACGCACGAAGGTCTGCCCGCTCAAGCGCCAGTCGCTGCGCAATTCGATCAGCACGCGCTCGCGCCAGAAACTCAGCTGGGCATCGCCGGGCTTGTCAACGCGAACGGCCTGGTCGCCCAGCAGCAGGAAGAGTTCGTTGCGATAGAAGTCCTCGAGCCGGGTCAGGGTGGTGCGCTCGAAGCCCGGCGTTCGGTCCACCGAGGCGTAGGCCACCATGTCCCTGGTCTGCACCTCGAACATGGTCACCGCCTCGCCCAGCGGCTGGCCGCGCCGCCAGCGCTTGACCAAGCGCGGGTAGCCGGAATCGGTGAGCGATCCGGGGCCGAAATCGGTGCCCACGAAGAGCGTGTCGGCGTCCAGCCACTCGACCTGCGTCTTCGACTCGGGCAGCGTGAAGCCGCCATCGACGAAGCGCTTGGCCACGGTGTCGAATTCGCGCACCACATGGGCGTCGGCGCCGCCGCGCGACAGCGACACCAGGCAGTGCCGGTAGTCCGGACCCAGGCAAGCGGCGCCGGCCCAGACCCAGTTCTCGCCTTCGGCCTGGCCCAGGGCGTCGACGTCGATCACCGTTTCCCACGCCGGTTCGGGCTTGCGGTATTCGGCCAGCGTCGTGCGCCGCCACAGGCCGCGCGGGTTGGCGGCGTCGCGCCACAGGTTGTAGAGCCCCTCGCCGCGGCGCGAGACCTGCGGGATCTGCTCGCGTGAATCGAGCACCTCGCGGATGCTGGCGCGCAGCGCCTCGTAGCCTGCTTGCGCCTGCAGCAATGCCTCGCTCTCGGCATTGCGCTGGCGCACCCAGGCCAGGGCACGCTCGCCTTGCACGTCTTCGAGCCACAGGAAGGGATCGCTGGGATCGGTTTCGGGTGCGGTCATGCGCTGGGGGTCATGCAGTGGGAACCATCAAGGCGTGGGGGTGGATCTCGACGCTGGTGGTGGCGTCGCCGACCCAGACCTGGCCTTCCTGCACCGTGACCTGCAGGTTCATCGAGCGCGCCGCCAGCCTGGCCAGTGACTGGCTCTGTTCGGCCGGCAACTGCCACACCGCCAGGTTGGACAGCCGCGCCAGCTTGGGCGCCACGCCGGCCCACCAGATCGGCGCGGCATGGCTGTAGGTGTAGAGCGTGACGCGGCGCGCGCGGCCACAGGCCTTGATGAGGCGGCGCTCGTCGGGCTGGCCGAGTTCGATCCAGTGCCGCACCTCGCCGGCCAGGCTCACCTGCCAGAGATCGGGCTCGTCGGCGTCGGTGGCGCCGCGCGCCACCTGCA
>JAABPT010000132.1 GCA_011391855.1 Burkholderiales bacterium | reverse complement strand
CTTCATGGTGAAACTTCCTTTCGGGGGTTGCGGTTGGAAAACACAGGAAAAACTTCAGGGAGCAGGCAGGATTACCTTGTCCACGACATGGATGACACCATTGCTGGCCAGCACGTCGGTGGCCACGATCGATGCGCGGCGTGCCCGCTGGTCGGTGATGGCCAGCCCGGCGTCGACGGTGAAAGAGCCGCCTTGCACGGTGCCGATGGCCGTGCCCACCGGCACGTTGACCTTGAGCACGCGCCCTGCCACCACGTGGTAGGTGAGCACTTTGGTGAGCAGCGGCACGTCGGCCAGCAACTGGTCCTTGGTAACGCCGAGTTCGGTCAACAGGGCGGCGAAGGCGTCGTCGGTCGGGGCGAAAACCGTGAACGGCCCCGTGCCCGACAAGGTGCCTTGCAGGTTGGCCGCGACCACGGCCTCGACCAGGATGCTGAACGCGGGCAGCGCCTGCGCTGTCTGCGCGACGGTCTTGTCTGCCGGCAGCAGCACCCGGTCGATGACGTGAATGACGCCGTTGCTGGACTGCAGGTCGGTGGCGGTGATCTTCGCCGTGCGGTTGCGGCCGTCGGTCACCAAGAGGTCACTGCCCACCGCGTCGACCTTGAAAATGCCGCCTTGCACCGTGGTGATGGCTTGGCCGGCTGGCACGACGGCGCGCAACACCTGGGCCGGCAAGACGTGATAGGTGAGCACGGTGGTCAGCAGCGCCTTGTCGGCCAGGAGCTGGTCCTTGGTGACGCCGAGTTCGGCGAGCAGCGCGGCAAAGGCGTCGTTGGTGGGCGCGAAGACGGTGAACGGGCCGGGCGCCGACAGCGTGCCCGCCAAGTCAGCCGCGACCACGGCCTCGACCAGGATGCTGAACCGCGCATCCGACTGGGCCGTTTCGACGAGGGTCTTCGGCTGTGCCGCAGGCTCGTCGTCGTCGTTGCCGCCGCATGCGGCCAGCAGGGTGGCCGTGCAAGCGACCAGAATCAGTTTCATCCAATGTGGCATTTCTCGATCTCCCGGGCTGGGTTGGAGGAGGCGTCCGTGACATCAGGCTTAGCACTGCGAGACAGAATTATTAGACTGTGCAGTTTTCATTAAGAACTTTATGGTCATTTCGCCACCGCCGAGTCTGATATGGGTCACTCGGGCGGCTGGACAACGGCGGCTGCCCGCCGCGCGGCCTGCGGAGTGATGCCATTTCGCTGCAGACGCGCGCCATCACCGTGGCCGACATCTTCGACGCCAACCCGGCCGAACGGCCGTACCGCGGCGCGCCACACCGATGCCGCAGACGCTGGAGACCCTGAACGCCAACGCGGGCAGCGCGATCGACGCGCTGTGCTTCGAAGCTTTGAAGATGACCGTCTGCGAGCGCGGCATCGCCGCGCCGAACGGCGGTGCGGATCGCGGCTGAGCGGTCGCGACGTCAGAGCGCCTGGAAGCCGGTTTCGTCTGCCGCCGGCATGTCGCCCATGCGGGCCTGGAACAGCATCTCGTCGGTGATGCGCAGGCGGCGGCACATCTCGCGCCCGATATTCATCTGGATCAGCGCAAACTGCTCGCAGTCGCGCTCGAACAGGCGCAGCAGATCCGTGGGGCCGAGTTCGATGGCCTGGCAGTCGGTCAGCGCCCGCACCGCTGCGCTGCGCGGATAGAGGTCCTGCAAGGCCATCTCGCCGAAGCAGTCGCCGGGGCCGAGTTCTCGCAACTGCAGCGCCCGCCCCTGCCATTCCTTCAGCACCGCCGCACCGCCCGACTCCAGCACGTACATGCTGTTCGCCGCGTCGCGTTCATGAAAGAAGTAGCGGCCCGCAGCCACGTGCACCGTGCGCGTCTGCTCCAAGAGGACCTGCAGCGCGTCCTCGCGCACGCCGCCGAAGATGGGCATGTTCTGCAACAGTTCCAGGCGCGCCGGCAGCATGGTGGGTCTCCTTCGATGGCAGGGCCGCTCTCGTCTTCGGCCAGCCCCGCCTGCCGCGGGTTCGCAGTGCCCAGGCGCCCCCGGTCATTCTGTCCTCAATCGCCACCCGCGAGCGCAGCCTGCCCGTGCCATGCAATCACGGCAGCCGGTGCGCGCCGGCGGGGTGCTCCACGCCCAGTGCGCCACAGGCGCCGCTGGCGCAAAAAGCGCTGCCGAACTTCAGCCCGGCGCGCCCAGCGACAGCCCCACCCGCAGCACCTGCGCCCCTTCCATCTGCCGCACCGAGAAGTGCGCTCCACTCCATTCCAGCCGGTCGCCCACCACCGGCGGGCGCCGCAGCTGCGTTTCGATCCACTCCGCCAGCGTGCCCGCCTGTTCGGGGACTTCCAGGCCGTAGAAGGCACACAGGTCCTGCACCGGCGCGCTGCCGTCGAGCACGAAATCGCCGAACAGGCGCCGCGCCGCCGGTTCGTCGGCGGCGTCGGGCAGGTTGACCCCGAACAGGCGCGCGGCGCGCACCAGCGTCGCCCCCTGCAGCACCAGCGAAGCCAGCACCACGACGAAAGCCACCTCGAACAGCTCGCGCGCCTTGGGCACGCCCGCCAGCAGCGGAAACAGCGCCAACACCACCGGCACCGCGCCGCGCAATCCGACCCAGGAAACGAACCCGATCTCGCCGCGCGTGAAGCGCAGCGGCACCAGCACCATCGCCACCGCCAGCGGGCGCGCCACCACCATCAACACCAGGGCCACGCCCAGCGCCGGCAGCAGCGTGTCCAGCAGCAGGTGCGGCGTCACCAGCAGGCCCAGCAGCAGGAACAACAGCGCCTGCGCCAGCCAGGCGAAGCCGTCCATCGCCGCCAGCGAGCGCTGCACCACTTCTGGCGCGCGGTGGGCGACGATGAGGCCGAACAGGTAGACCGCCAGAAAGCCCGAGCCGCCCAGCCAGCCGGCACCGCCGAAGACCGCGATGCCCGAACTCAGCAGCAGCAGCCCGGCCAGCCCATCGGCGGTGCCGCCCAGCGGCAAGCGCTGCAGCAGCGCGCCGATGGCCATGCCGCCGGCCACGCCCCCCACCGCTCCGACCAGCGCTTGCTGCACGAACATGCGCGCCACCTCGCCGGCGCCCAAGCCCTCGGGCTGCGTCAGCACGGCGGTCAGCGTCAGCACCAGGAACACCGCCATCGGGTCGTTGAGGCCGGACTCGATCTCCAGCGTCGACGACAGCCGTTCGCTCACGCGCAGGCCCGACGACTTGAGCAGCGAGAACACCGCAGCGGCATCGGTGGAGCCGACGATCGAACCCACCAGCAGGCCCACCGCCAGCGGCAGGTCGAGCAGCCAGCTCGCGGCCAGCCCGGTGACTGCGGCGCTCACGACGACACCCACCGTCGCCAGCCACGCCGCCGGCCGCAGACCGGTGCGGAAGGTGCTCAGCCGCGTGCGCAGGCCGCCGTCGAGCAGGATCACGCCCAGCGCCGCGCTGCCCACCCACAGCGAGAGCCGGACATTGTCGAAACGGATGCCGCCCGGCCCGTCTTCGCCGGCCAGCATGCCCACGACCAGGAAGACGAGCAGGAAGGACAAACCGGCACGCGCCGAGAACAGGCCGGCCACCACGCTGGCAAAGACCAGCGTGCCGGCGATCAGCAATGCCGCGTTCAGACCGTCCATGTGCGGCGGCTCATGTGCGGCAGCTCATGTGCGGCGGCTCATGTGCGACGGCTATGAGGCATGCCGTGCGGCACCGGTGATCCAGCCCTCGACCGGGTCGACCTGCGGCGTCAGGCCCTGGTTCGGCTGCGTCGCTGCCCAACCGGCCTGCAGCAGGCACAACGAGGCGTCGAGCCGGTCGCCGCTGGCGTCGTCGACCAGGGCTTCGCGCTGGGCGTGCGTGAGCCTGATGCGCAGGCCGCGCCAGCGGCCCTGCTCCAGCGCGTCGACGAGGTCCTTGCGCGCAATCAGGCGGTCGGCCGCGTCGCTGTTCTTGTACGAACGGCGGCCGATCATTTCGTGCGCCACGAAGCCGGGGTAGGCCTCCAGCGCCACGCGCGCCGAGTCGCCTTCGTGCAGCGCCGGCAGGTGCACACCGGCGGCGAGCAGGCGCGAGAAGCCCTCGAAATACATGAAGCCCACCGGCACGTAGCGCGTCTGCAGCGGGCTCGTGGATTGCACGCCAGCCATCGCGGTGTCGGTGGCGCGGTGCACCAGGCGCTGGCCCGGCGGGCGGCCGTTGCCCCAGCCGTCGACCAGGGCGCGGAAGTCCATGCGGCTGGCGCAGCGGCGGTGCAGTTCGGCGCTCACCGCGGCGGCGCTGGCACCGAGGTCGAGCGAATCGACGAATTCGCGCGGCAGCCCGAAGGGAAAATCGAACGCGCCCAGCCAGGGCCCGGGCTCCACCAGCAGAGCCTCGAAACCGGCCAGGGTGGGCAGCGCCTCCAGGCGCTGCAGCCGCAGCGTGCCCCCCTGCAGCAGCCCTCTCGCCACGGTCACGGGCTTGCGGCGCGTGGGGGCTGAAGTGAAGTCGACGCCGATCAACTGGGTGAACATGGCCGCATTGTCGCGGCGCGCTACAGTCGCCTCGATGACTTCCAACCCCATCCTGGCCGAGGCCTTGCGCGGCGGCATCGTCGAGTCGTTCCACCGCGGCGCGCTGGCCGTCGTCGACGCCGACGGTGGCGTGCACACGCGCATCGGCGACATCGAGCGGCCGGTCTTTCCGCGCTCGGCGGTGAAGGTGCTGCAGGCGCTGCCGCTGGTGGCCAGCGGCGCGGCCGATCGCTGGCAGCTGAGCGACGAGGAACTGGCGCTGGCCTGCGCCTCGCACGGCGGCGAGCCGCGGCATGCCCAGACGGCCGCGGCGATGCTGGCCAAGGCCGGCGTCGATGCGGCCGCGCTGGAGTGCGGCACCCACTGGCCGTACAACGACGCCGCCCTCAAGGCCCTGGCCGCGCATGGCGAAGGGCCCAGCGCACTGCACAACAACTGCTCGGGCAAACATGCCGGCTTCGTGTGCCTGGGTTGCTGGATGGCCGAACAGGGAGGCGGCGAACGGCGCGGCTTCCTGCGTGGCTATGTCAAACCCGACCACCCGGTGATGCGCGAGGTGACGGCGGCGCTGCAGGCGACCACCGGCTACGACCTGTCGCGCACCGCCGTCGGCACCGACGGCTGCTCGATCCCCACCCCTGCCATCCCGCTGCGCCACCTGGCGCACGCCTTCGCCCGCGTCGGCACCGGCATCGGCCTGAGCCCCGGCCACGCCCGCGCCGCACAACGCCTGCGCGCGGCGGTGGCCAAGGCGCCGTTCATGGTGGCGGGCAGCGGGCGCCTGGACACGCGGCTGATGGAGCGCCTGGGCGAACGCCTGTTCTGCAAGGTCGGCGCCGAGGGCATGTACTGCGCCGCGCTGCCCGAACTGGGCCTGGGCGTGGCGATCAAGATGGACGACGGCAACACGGCGCGCGCCTGCGAGGTGGTGCTGGCGGCGGTGGTCGAACGGCTGTTGCCGCTGGCCGACGCCGACCGCGCCTTCTTGCACGGCTTCAGCGACCTCGGGCTCGTCAACTGGAACGGCATCGAGGTCGGCCGGCTGCGCGCCAGCGGACTGCTGCGCGAGGGAGCTCCGAGGGCGGCCTGATCTGGGCGCCGGCCGGCGTTGCAGGGCGCGGGCCCGGCCCTCAGCGCTCGGTTGGCCCGCCCAGCAGCGGCATCGAGCCGTCGCTGCCCAGCAGCCCCACCTGGGTGTAGATGCCCAGCTTGCCTCGCGTGTCCTGGATATCCAGGT
>JAABPT010000131.1 GCA_011391855.1 Burkholderiales bacterium | reverse complement strand
AATCGTTGTACATCACCGGGCGACGCGCGGTGCTGAAGCCCTCGGCGACGAATTTCTCCTCGGCCACGGGGTCGTGCACGAAGACGACGTCGGCGTCGCCGCGGCGGCCGATGTCCAGCGCCTGCCCGGTGCCGACGGCCACCACGCGCACGTCGATGCCGCTGGCCTGCTTGAACTGGGGCAGCAGGTGCGCAAACAGGCCGGACTGGTCGGTGGAGGTGGTCGACGCCACGATGATGAAGCTGCCTGGTGTCGGTGCCGGTGCCGGTGCCGGTGCCTGTGCGTGCGCGGCGGTGGCCGTCAGTGTGGCGGTCAGCACCGCTCCGGCGGTGATCAGGGCGGTGAACTTGCGTCGAGGAGTCATGGTGCCGGGGTTCTACGAGTGAGCTGAATCAGGCTGCGGATTCTTGTGCCTGGCGCGCCGCCGCGCGATATGTCGCGGCCAACATAGGTGGCGCGTCCGCGGCGAGCCGGTGCGACCCGGTGCGCAGCGCGGCGCCCAGCGGTGGACGGCCGCGGCAGCGGGGTTTATCGTGGCGCGATGACTGCCGCTGCCATCGACTTCTGGTTCGACTTCTCGTCGCCTTACTCGTATGTCGCCAACGACTGGATCGACGCGCTGGCCGCGCGCCATGGCCGCACCGTGCGCCGCCATGCCATCCTGCTGGGCGCCACGTTCCAGGCGGCCGAGCTGAAGAGCCCGGTGTCCTACCCGATCAAGCGCGAATACTCGATTGCGGACTTCGGGCGTTCGGCGCGCTTCGAGGGCCTGCCCTACGAGCTGCCGGCCACCTTTCCGATTCCCACGCAGAACGCGGCGCGCATCTTCTGGTGGTTGCACGACACAGCTTCGCCACAAGCCGCCGCCGACTGGGCGCATGCCGCCTTCCGCGCCTACTGGACCCGTGGCGTGCTGCTCAGCGACGCCGCGGCGCTGAAGGCGCTGGCGGCGGAGAGCGGTCTGGACGCCGAGGCTGCCGAAGCGGCCTGGAACGACGTCACCTGGAAGCAGCGCCTGAAGGCCGAGAACGACGCCGCCATTGCCGACGGCGTTTTCGGCGCGCCCTTCTTCATGATCGACGGCGAACCCTTCTGGGGCAACGACCGCAAGGCGCAGATCGAGCGCTGGCTGGGCAGCGGGCCGTTCTGACGCGCGTTGAGGGGCCCCGCGCCGAGCCGCCTGCGCGCACCACCCCACCCCTAGAATGAAGGCCAGAGCCGACCCGAAGGTCGGCCACGCCGGCGCCTGTAGGCGGCCGGCCCCAGGAGACACGATGCCCGCCTTGCAGTCCAAGCTCAACCCGCGCTCGGAAGAGTTCAAGGCCAGCGCCTTGCAGATGCGCCAGCTCGTCGGCGACCTCAACGCCCGGCTGGCGAAGATCGCCGAAGGCGGCGGCGAAGTGGCGCGGGCCCGCCACGCCGCGCGCGGCAAGCTGCTGCCGCGCGACCGCGTGGAAATGCTGCTCGACCCCGACACGCCGTTCCTGGAGATCGGCGCGCTGGCGGCGCTGGACATGTACGGCAACGCCGCACCCGGCGCCGGCCTCATTGCCGGCATCGGGCGCGTCAGCGGCGTGGAATGCATGGTCGTGTGCAATGACGCCACCGTGAAGGGTGGCACCTATTACCCGATGACGGTGAAGAAGCACCTGCGCGCGCAGGAAGTGGCGCAGGCCAACCGGCTGCCCTGCATCTACCTGGTGGACAGCGGCGGCGCCAACCTGCCCAACCAGGACGAGGTCTTCCCCGACCGCGACCACTTCGGCCGCATCTTCTACAACCAGGCGCAGATGTCGGCGCTGGGCATCCCGCAGATTGCGGTGGTGATGGGCTCCTGCACCGCGGGCGGCGCGTACGTGCCTGCGATGAGCGACGAGGCCATCATCGTGAAGGACCAGGGCACCATCTTCCTGGGCGGCCCGCCACTGGTGAAGGCCGCCACTGGCGAGGTGGTGACCGCCGAAGACCTGGGCGGCGGCGACGTGCACACGCGGCTGTCCGGCGTGGCCGACCATCTGGCCGAGAACGACATGCATGCGCTGGCCATCGCACGGGCCTCGGTGGCGCATCTGAACTGGCGCAAGCCCGAGCAGATGAAGCTCGTGCCACCGCGCCCGCCGCTGTTCGACCCGATGGAGTTGCACGGCGTCATCCCCACCGACGCGCGCAAGCCCTTCGACGTGCGCGAGATCATCGCCCGTACCGTGGACGCGTCGGAATTCGACGAATTCAAGGCCCGCTACGGCACCACGCTGGTGACGGGTTTTGCGCACATCGAAGGCATGCCGGTGGGCCTGGTCGCCAACAACGGCATCCTGTTCGGCGAAAGCGCCATGAAGGGCGCGCATTTCATCGAACTGTGCTGCCAGCGCCGCGTGCCGCTGGTCTTCCTGCAGAACATCACCGGCTTCATGGTCGGGCGCAAATACGAAAACGAAGGCATCGCCAAGCACGGCGCCAAGATGGTCACGGCCGTGGCCACGGCCACGGTGCCCAAGTTCACGGTCATCATCGGCGGCAGTTTCGGCGCCGGCAACTATGGCATGTGCGGCCGCGCCTATTCGCCGCGCTTTCTGTGGATGTGGCCGAATGCGCGCATCAGCGTCATGGGCGGCGAGCAGGCGGCCAGCGTGCTGGCCACCGTCAAGCGCGACGGCATCGAAGCCAAGGGCGGCCACTGGCCGGCGGCCGAGGAAGAGGCCTTCAAGGCGCCGATCCTGGAGCAGTTCGCGCACCAGGCGCACCCGTACTTTGCCAGCGCGCGGCTGTGGGACGACGGCGTGATCGACCCGGCCGATACGCGACGGGTACTCGCGCTGGGCTTGAGCGCCAGCCTCAACGCGCCGATTCCCGAGCGGCCGCAGTTCGGCCTGTTTCGCATGTAGAAGAGTATCATGTGCGCACAAGCACAACATCGTACACATCATGCGCACGAATATCGAGATCGACGACGCCTTGATGGACCAGGCCATGAAGGCCGGGCCTTACAAGACGAAGAAGGACGCCGTGGAGGCGGGCCTCAAATTGCTTGCGCGGCAGGCCGCCTACCGCGAGATCCTCAAATGGAAGGGCAAGTTGAAGTGGGAGGGCGACGAGTCCATCGACTGGACGCAGCCTGCAGCCGAGGCGCCCGCCCTGGCGCCTGCCCAAGCGACAGCCATCCCCGCGGCGGCAGCGGCTCCGCGCGCCACCGTGCTCACCGCTGCCGAGCCGCCCCCCCGGACACGCCGTGCTCGTCGCTGATTCCTGCGTCTGGATCGACTTCTTCGCCGATGCGCCGCATCCGGCGGTCGACCGGCTGACCGAGTGGCTGCGCGACGGCGAAGTGCGCGTCGTCGTGCCCGACCTGGTGTTGTTCGAGGTGCTGCGCGGCTTTCGCCACGAGCGCGATTTCCGCGAGGCGCGCGCCTTGCTGGAGAGCCTGGACGTGGAGACCGTGGGTGGCCATGCGCTGGCGCTTGACGCGGCGCAGCACTACCGCAGCCTGCGCGCGGCAGGCGTCACCGTGCGCCGCGGCCTGGACGTGCTGATCGCCGCGTTTTGCATCGAGCGCGGCTATGCGCTGCTGCACCGCGACCGCGACTTCGACGCCTTCGAGCGGCTGCGTGGCCTGCGGGCATGGCGGCACTGAAGCAGACGCACCCATGACCGCCACGCTCGACATCCGCCGTTCGTCGTCGCTAGGGCCCCACGTGGCCGAGGTCTGGCTCAACCGCCCCGACGTGCGCAATGCGTTCAACGACGGTGTCATCGCCGAACTGACCGCGGCCTTTCGCACGCTGGCGCAGGACGGCGAACTGCGAGCCGTGGTGCTGGGCGGCCACGGCAAGGCCTTCTGCGCCGGCGCCGACCTGTCGTGGATGCGCGCCATGGCCGACTACACCTGGGAGCAGAACCACGCCGACGCGGCACGGCTGGCCGAGCTGCTGTGGACGGTGTGGACCTGCCCGGTGCCGGTGGTCGGTCGCATCCACGGCGACTGTTATGCCGGCGGCGTGGGGCTGGCCGCAGTGTGCGACGTGCTGGTGGCCGCCGAGGGCGTGCACTTCTGCCTGAGCGAGGCGAAGCTCGGGCTGCTGCCGGCGACCATTGGCCCCTATGTGGTGAAGGCGCTGGGCGAGCAGGCTTCGCGGCGCTATTTCGTCACTGCGGAAAGATTCAGCGCCGCGCAGGCGCAGGCGCTGGGTTTCGTGCACGAGGTCGTGGCCGCCGAGGCGCTGGACGCCAAGGTGGCCGAGGTCGTGGCCGCCCTCGTGGCCAACGGCCCGGCGGCCGTGCGGGCCTGCAAGCGGCTGGTGCAGGACGTGGTGGGCCGCGAGATCAGTGCCGCGCTGCGCGACGACACGGCGCGCCGCATCGCCGATATCCGCGCCAGCGCCGAAGGGCGCGAAGGCGTGCAGGCCTTCCTGAGCAAGCGCGACCCGGCATGGAAGTCGACCTGAGCCTCACGCACCTGGTGGCCCTGGCCGCCGCGCTGGGCTGGGCCAGCGGGTTGCGCCTGTACGCGGTGGTCTTCATCACCGGCGCCATTGGCTGGCTGGGCTGGGTCGCGCTGCCCGAAGGTCTTTCGCTGCTGCAGCATCCGGTGGTGCTGGGGGCCAGCTTCCTGATGTTCGTGCTGGAGTTCGTGGCCGACAAGATTCCGGGTCTGGACACGCTGTGGGACGCGGCGCACACCTTCATCCGCATCCCCGCCGGCGCGGCGCTGGCGGCCGGAGTCTTCGGCGGCGACTCGGCCACCTGGATGCTGGTGGCCGCACTGGCCGGTGGCACGCTGGCGGCCACGGCGCACACCGCCAAGGCCACCACACGAGCCGCGGTGAATACCTCGCCCGAACCCTTCTCCAACCTCGGCTTGTCGCTGGCCGGCGACGCTGCCGTGCCGGCGTTGCTGTGGCTGGCCTGGGAGCACCCGCTGTGGTTCTTCCCAGCGCTGGCCGTGGCGCTGGTGGTGGCCGTCGTGCTGATCGTGGTTTTCTTCAAATTCCTGCGCGCGCTGGTGCGGCGCTTTGTTCCCAGTGCCCAGGCCACGGCTTGAGCCAGCGAGGTCCGCATGTTCAAGAAAATCCTGATCGCCAACCGCGGTGAGATCGCCTGCCGCGTGGCCGCCACCGCGCGCCGCCTGGGCGTGCGCACGGTGGCCGTGTACTCCGAAACCGACGCCCACGCCCGCCACGTGCGCGCTTGCGATGAAGCCGTGCACGTGGGCGGCAGCGCCCCGCGTGACAGTTACCTGCAGTGGCAGCGCATCATCGAAGCGGCGCTGGCCACCGGCGCGCAGGCCATCCACCCCGGCTACGGTTTCCTGAGCGAGAACGAAGCCTTCGCGCTGGCCTGCGCGGCGGCGGGCCTGGTCTTCATCGGCCCGCCGGCTTCGGCGATCGCGGCCATGGGCAGCAAGTCGGCGGCCAAGGCGCTGATGGACAAGGCCGGCGTACCGCTGGTGCCGGGCTACCACGGCGCGAACAACGACCCCGACTTCCTGGCTGCCGAGGCCGACGCCATCGGCTACCCGGTGCTCATCAAGGCCAGTGCCGGCGGCGGCGGCAAGGGCATGCGGCGGGTCGACCATGCCGCCGACTTCGCCGCTGCGCTGGCCTCGTGCCAGCGCGAGGCGCAGGCCAGCTTCGGCAACGACCACGTGCTGATCGAACGCTACGTGACACGGCCGCGGCATATCGAGATCCAGGTCTTCGGCGACAGCTCCGGCCGCTGCGT
>JAABPT010000130.1 GCA_011391855.1 Burkholderiales bacterium | reverse complement strand
AGAATTCCACCAGGTTCAGCGTCTTGCGCGGGCCTTGGGGAAACAGCGTGGAAACCACCAGCACATGCGGATACCACTCCACCATGACGGTGGGAAAATAGGTCAGCCAGATGGCGCCGTGCGCCGGCGCCTGGCCACCGCGGAACGCCAGCAGGCTTTCGTGCCAGCGCCGGTAGACCGGCGAGCCCGGTCGCGCCAGCGCCTGGTTCACGCCCACGGTCTGCACGGAATGATGGGTGCCGAATTCCCAGGCCAGGTCTTCACAGGTCACGAAGTGGCCCAGGCCGGGGTGGAACGGACCGACGTGGTAGTCCTCCAGGTAGACCTCGATGAAGGTCTTCCAGTTGTATTCGCATTGGTGCTGCACCGCGCGGTCGAAGACATAGCCGCTGAAGTCCAGTTCGGCGGCCGGGCCCAGCTGCGACAGGTCGCCGACGACTTCGCGGCCGGCGTGCTCGAACAAGAGCCCGTGCCAGTTCTGCACCGGGTAGCGGCGCAGATCCAGGCAAGGGTCTTCTGCGAAGTGCGGCGCGCCGACCAGCTTTCCGTGCAGGTCGTAGGTCCAGCGGTGCAGCGGGCAGACGATATTCTGCTGCGTGTGTCCGCGGCCCTGCAGCATCACTGCCTGGCGGTGGCGGCAGACGTTGGACACCAGTTCGATGCCGTCTTGCGTGCGCACCAGGGCCCGACCTTCGCCTTCCTGCGCCAGCGCCAGGTAGTCGCCCGTCTCCGGCACGGCCAATTCGTGACCGAGATAGCGCGGCGAGGGCTGGAAGATGAGTTCCTGTTCGCTGCGGAACAGACCCTCGTCGAAATAACTGGAAACCGGAAGTTGCAGACGGCTGCGCTGCAGCGCGTCGAGACTGATGCTCAGGTCCGACATGATCCGATCGGATCCTCCTTGGCAGGTGTATCGACCCCCTCGCCTAACGATCCCTGGCGGGGCCGCCGGCCAACGAAACCGAAGCCAACCGGCTGCGGAGAAAAGTGCATTGTACCGGGCGGCCTTGCCGGCACTGACTGCGCGGGGCCGGATGGCCTTGCGGCAGGCCCGCCCGGCGCGGCGGCGCCAGGGCGCTTCTGGGCTGGGGTTGGGCGCTGGGCGCTTTGTCTAGAATCGGGCTTCAAATTTCATCTCCCGAAATGGCAAGAAGCGCCGCATCCGCAAGCAAGGAACCCGCCAGCTACGAACAGGCCCTGGCCGAGCTGGACCGCCTGGTGGTGCAGATGGAAGGCGGGCAGCTGCCGCTGGACCAGCTGCTGGACGGCTACCGCCGCGGTGCCGACCTGCTGGCCTACTGCCGCGGCCGCCTGCAGGCAGTGGAGGACCAGGTGAAGGTGCTGGACGACGGGCAGCTCAAGCCATGGGGCGCCTCGTGACGGCCCCCCATCCGACCGCGTCCGACTTCGAAGCCTGGGCACGCCAACAACTGGCCGACGTGGAGGCCGCGCTGGAATCCTGGGTGCCGGCCGATGCGCCGGCCGGTCTGGGCGCGGCCATGCGCTATGGCGTGCTCGACGGCGGCAAGCGGCTGCGGCCGTTGCTCGTGCTGGCGGCCCGCGAAGCCGTGGCCGGCGAGCCGGTCGCGGCGCTGCGTGCGGCGGTGGCGGTGGAGCTGATCCACGCCTATTCGCTGGTGCACGACGACATGCCCTGCATGGACAACGACGTGCTGCGCCGCGGCAAGCCCACCGTGCACGTGCAATTCGGCCAGGCCCAGGCCATGCTGGCCGGCGACGCGATGCAGGCGCTGGCCTTCGAGGTGCTGACCCCCGACGCGGGCGTGGCGCCCGCGCTGCAGGCGCGGCTGACCGCTCTGCTGGCGCGCGCCGCCGGCCACGCCGGCATGGCCGGCGGGCAGGCCATCGACCTGGCCAGCATCGGGCAGAGGCTGGACGAGACGGCGCTGCGCGACATGCACCGCCGCAAGACCGGCGCGCTGCTGCAGGCCAGCGTGCTGATGGGGGCGGCCTGCGGCCGCGCCGATGCCACCGCCTGGACCGCGCTCGCCGACTACGGCGCCGCCGTCGGGCTGGCCTTCCAGGTGGTGGACGACATCCTGGACGTCACCCAGGCGTCGGAGACGCTGGGCAAGACCGCAGGCAAGGATCTCGACCACAACAAGCCGACCTACGTCTCGGTGCTGGGCCTCGCCGCCGCCCGTCGCCATGCCGAAGATCTGCGCGAGCAGGCATTGACGGCACTGGCGCGCAGCGGCCTGAGCGCCAGCGCGGGCTGGCTGACCGTGCTGGCCGACAAAGTCGTTGAGCGTGAAAGCTGATATGGACACGTTGTTGAAGAAGATCCAGAGCCCGGCCGACCTGCGCCGGCTGTCGCGCCCCGAACTCGAGGTCGTGGCCAGCGAGTTGCGCCAGTTCGTGCTCAACACCGTCAGCCAGACCGGCGGCCACCTGGGCAGCAACCTGGGCACGGTGGAACTGACCGTGGCGCTGCACTATGTCTTCAACACCCCCTACGACCGGCTGGTGTGGGACGTGGGCCACCAGACCTACCCGCACAAGGTGCTGACCGGCCGCCGCGACCAGATGCACACGCTGCGCCAGTTGGGCGGCATCGGCGGCTTTCCGCGCCGCGACGAAAGCGAATACGACACCTTCGGCACGGCGCACAGCTCCACCTCCATCTCGGCCGCATTGGGCATGGCGCGCGCCGCACAGCTCAAGGGTGAGGACCGCCGTGCGGTGGCCGTCATCGGCGACGGCGCCATGAGCGCCGGCATGGCCTTCGAGGCGCTGAACAACGCCGGCGTCAGCCACGACGGCATCAACGCCGACCTCCTGGTGGTGCTCAACGACAACGACATGTCGATCAGCCCGCCGGTAGGCGCGCTCAACAAATACCTGGCGCGGTTGATGAGCGGCAATTTCTACGAGGCTGCGCGCGAGGGCGTGAAGGGCGTGCTGAAGGCGGCGCCGCCGCTGTTCGAGCTGGCGCGCCGCTTCGAGGAACATGCCAAGGGCATGGTCGTGCCCGGCACCATCTTCGAGGAATTCGGCTTCAACTACGTGGGCCCCATCGACGGCCACGACCTCGACGCACTGGTGCCGACGCTGGAAAACCTGCGCGCCAAGCGCGGGCCGCAGTTCCTGCACGTGGTTACCAAGAAGGGCTACGGCTACAAGCTGGCCGAGGCCGACCCGGTGAAATACCACGCCGCCAGCGGCAAGTTCGACCCCGCGCTCGGATTCCCCAAGAGCGTGCCCAGCAAGCCCACCTTCACCCAGGTCTTCGGGCAGTGGCTGTGCGACATGGCCGAGACCGACGATCGGCTGATCGGCATCACGCCGGCGATGCGCGAAGGCTCGGGCATGGTCGAGTTCCACCGCCGATTCCCCAAGCGCTACCACGACGTGGGCATCGCCGAGCAGCATGCCGTGACCTTTGCCGCCGGCATGGCCTGCGAAGGCCTGAAGCCGGTGGTGGCCATCTACAGCACCTTCCTGCAACGCGGCTACGACCAGCTCATCCACGACGTGGCGCTGCAGAACCTGCCGGTGGTCTTCGCGCTCGACCGCGCCGGCCTGGTGGGCGCCGACGGCCCTACCCACGCCGGCGCCTACGACATTGCCTACGTGCGCTGCATTCCCAACTGCAGCCTGCTCACGCCCAGCGACGAGAACGAATGCCGCCAGGCGCTGACCACCGCCTTCCGCCAGAACCACCCGGTGGCCGTGCGTTACCCGCGCGGTGTGGGTGCCGGCGTGGCCGTGGAGACCGCGCTGAACGAATGGCCCTGGGGCCAGGGCGTGCTGCGGCGGCAAGGCCAGCGGTTGGCCGTGCTGGCCTTCGGCACCTTGCTGCACCCGGCGCTGCAGGCGGCGGAAAGCCTGGGCTGCACCGTGGCCGACATGCGTTTTGCCAAGCCGCTGGACGAGGCGCTGGTGCTGGAACTGGCGCGCACGCACGAAGGGCTGGTCACGGTGGAAGAGGGCTGCATCATGGGCGGTGCGGGCAGCGCCGTGCTGGAATGCCTGGCGGCCGCGGGGCTGGCGGTGCCGGTGCTGCAACTCGGCCTGCCCGACCGCTTCGTGGAGCACGGCGATCCGGCCCAGCTGCTGTCTCTGTGCGGGCTGGACGCTGCCGGCATCGAAGCCTCCATCCTGCAGCGCTTCGGCAGCCGGCCCTCGTTGGCCGCCGTCAACGCCTGATTCAATTCATTCGAACGGCGTCGTGTAAACCGCGTGGCCCTGTCGGCGCGCAAAGGCAGGCATGCTTGACCCGGTCATGAACAAACTCACCGACGCCCTGCACATCCCCGACACGCAAAGCGCGCGCGACGAACGCCACCTGGCAATCCAGCGCGTGGGCGTGAAGGACGTGCGCTACCCGCTGCAGCTGCGCGTGGCCGGCGCGGTGCAGGCCACGGCGGCGCTGTGGTCACTGGACGTGGCGCTGCCGGCCGAGAAAAAGGGCACCCACATGTCGCGCTTCGTGGCCTGGCTGGAAGCGCTGGACGTGCCGCTGGACGCCGCCACGCTGCGTGAGCGCCACGCCGCCATGCTGGTCAAGCTGGGGGCACAGGAAGGCCGTATCGAAGCCGCGTTCAGCTTCTTCATCCGCAAGCGTGCGCCGGTGTCGGGCTTGCAGAGCCTGCTCGACTACCAGGGCCGCTGGATCGCCGAAACCCGCACCGGCACCACCGCGGTGTGGATGGAAGTGGGCGTGCCAGTGAAGAGCCTGTGCCCCTGCTCGAAGGAAATCTCCGACTACGGTGCGCACAACCAGCGTTCGCTGGTGACGCTGCGCGTGGAACTTCGTGAGCCCGTCGAGTGGCACGAACTGGTGCGCTTTGCCGAGGACAGTGCATCCAGCGAGATCTGGCCCTTGCTCAAGCGCAGCGACGAGAAGTGGATCACCGAGCGCGCCTACGAGAACCCCAAGTTCGTCGAGGACCTGGTGCGCGACGTGGCGCTGCGGCTGAATGCCGACGCCCGCATCGGCCGCTATCGGGTCGACGTAGAGAATTTCGAGTCGATACACAACCACAGCGCCTACGCGCGCATCGAGCGCTGAGGCAGCACCGCCCGTGCGGTCCGTCACGGACCGCGCCACGTGTAGGAATTTGCCTGACAGCCGCCGTGGAAGAAGCAGGACTGAAGCCACGGAACTGGGCTGATGTCCGCCGCTAGTTCGTCTGTCTACAGTTCACTCCATCGATTCGTGTCCCCCGAAACCCTGGAGAAGACCCATGAACAGCGAACAGATCCTGGCCGAGATCCGCGAAGCCAACCTTTCCTACCTGATGCTGGCGCAGAGCCTGATCCGCACCGACCGCGACCAGGCGCTGTTCCGCCTGGGCGTGAACGAGGACACCGCCGCGTTGATCGGCACGCTGACCCCGGCGCAGATGATGAAGATCGCCACCACCAACACGCTGCTGTGCCGCTTCCGCATGGACGACGACGTGGTGTGGAACCTCATCACCAACCATGGCAAGGGCGCCGCCAACGACGGCATGTCGCGCCTGCATGCGTCCATCCTGATGGCCGGGCGCCATCAGGAAGCGGCCTGACCGCAACGCCACCCGCCACGCCACCGAGAACCCACCATGGCCCGCAGCAAGAGCATCCTCACCGAAGCCCGGCAGATCGAACGCGCCGTCACCTTGATCCAGCTCGGCGCGCGGCTGCAGGTGCTGGAAAGCGAGACCGACCTCAGCTACGAACGCCTGCTGCGCCTGTACAAGGAAGTGGCCGGCAAGAGCCCGAGCAAAGGCCAGTTGCCGTTCTCCACCGACTGGTTCATGACCT
>JAABPT010000129.1 GCA_011391855.1 Burkholderiales bacterium | reverse complement strand
GGCCGCAGTTGTAGACCACGCGCGTCTCGGAGCGGTGCCGCTCGGGAGCCCACACGTTCTCGGCCAGTTGCAGGTACGACACCGTGCTGCCGTCGGCGCGTCGCTGCTTGGACTCACGCAGGTACATGTGCCCAAGCGTAGGCACCATCGCCAAGAAAAAGCAAGGGGTCTGCGCCGATCCGTGTATCTAGGCATCTGCCGCCGACCGACGACGCCAAGGCTCGTCAAATCAACCACTTACGCAACCTCGACGCGTCAGAACCGGAGCAATATGCCCTGGAACTGTCAAAGTCAGGTCAGAGGCTGAGAGTTTTTCGGGTTTCGCCAGCGGCGGTGTTCCTGCCGACGGCGGCTGCGACCTCGCAGACAGACGGCTCGGTTTGCTCGCCGACGCGGCTTCCAGGCGCGCACAGCCTGCGCAGATGGGCCTTGGCGGCGACTTCTGGCCTTTCCATGCCTGTCATGCTGCGCTCGCCCCCGCTGCGGACGGACTTGTCCCCCATCCGATCAGTTGCGGTGCCAGCGCCGCCATGCGCAACAGGTTGTGCGCCAGCACGAACAGCCCCACGACGGACTTGATCTTGGCCAGCCCGCGCACCGGCATTCGCAGCAGTCCGCGGTTGCGCGCCTGTGCGTTGACGCATTCGGCCGTGGACGCGCGCTGCTTGTAGATCTCGGCGGCTTCCTCGCTGGCCATGCGCTTGCGCCACGCGGCCACCGCCGGCGAATCGCCCGGCTTGGGCTCGTGCTTGTCTTGTTGCGCCGACTTCCCTGGCTCGTCCTTGTTGGCTTTGGGTTCGGGGACCGGCGCATAGATCGTGGTCTTGCGTGCTGCCGCGTCGATCTGTTCATGCGAGGGGAAGCCGCCATCGACCAGCCATTGCCCGGGAGCCTGTCCAAGGCGTTGCTCGACTTGTTCGACCATCGGTGCGAGTTGCGCCATGTCGCTGCCGGCCTTGACCACGTCCATGCCCACGATGACCTGCTCGTTGCACGTCGTGGCGAACTGCACGTTGACCGCCGGGCGGAACCCGCCGTCGCCCATCTTCATGACGCGCGCGTCGGGGTCGGTGGTGCTGGCCCTGGCGTCTTCTTCCTTGCCGCCTTTGCGCTTCTTGGCCGCGGCCACTTCGGGCAGTTGCTCCAGCGCCCGGCGGATGCGTTCTTCGCGTTCCTCGGCCGCGCGCAGCTTGGCGGCTTGTTCTCGCCGCTTGGCCTGGCCGGGGTCGCTCTTGGCCTGCTCCTTGAGGGTGCGAACCAGTTCGCCGGCCTCGCTCAGGTGTTCCTGCAGGCTGGCCTTGCGGCGGAAAGAGGCAGCGCCGGCATCGGCCCGCACGCGCATGCCGTCTTGTGCCACCCGCTCCAGGCTGATGGCACCGGCAGCCGCCAGCGCAGCGACGTTGTCGGTGAGCAGTTCGTCCATCAGCGCTTCATTGGCGCTGCGGAAGTCGTTCAGCGCGTGGTAGTTGACCGACACGCCGCCGCAGATCCAGCGATACGCGTCGTGCTCCTGGCTCAGCCGCGCCACCTCGCGGCCACTGCCTATGCCTTCCAGCGTGGCGTACAGCCACAGCGCGAACAGGATGCGCGGGTCGATGGCGGCGCGCCCGGCGTTGCTGCCACGCGCCTTGACGGCGTCGAACAACTTGCCCAGGTCCTGGCGCAAGACATAGCCCCAGACCAGCCGGGCGCGGTGATCCGCCACCAGCAGCGATTCCAGGTCCGAGGCGCGCATCTCGATCTGCCGCCGGTTGGGCTCCAGCAGCCGCGGCGTGCCGTGGCCGCGCTGGGCCGCCGCCTTGGCCTGTGCCTGCTGCACCTGCTCCGCGCTGGGCAAGGGCAACTCATCAAACAGGCTCGCCTCAGCTGCCTGGGCTTCAAGTTCGGTGGGAATCGGCATACCCGGAGCATGCCAGTTCAGAGCCAAACAAGCAGTCGAGAAAAACTCTCAGGCTCTCAGCTGCTGGCGTAACGCCCGACCAGTATGGCAGCGTCTCCCCGCTGCACCGGCCAGCCGCGCGCGAGGGTCACGCATTGGCGCGACTTTGAATCGCTCTTGCGCCTGCCAAACGTCATAGGCGCTTTGCTCGGCCAGC
The DNA here is from genome assembly GCA_011391855.1 of Burkholderiales bacterium. Lineage (GTDB taxonomy): Bacteria > Pseudomonadota > Gammaproteobacteria > Burkholderiales > Burkholderiaceae_C > Rubrivivax. The sequence continues at coordinate 3,690 of JAABPT010000129.1, read as the reverse complement.
CACAGGCGCGCCTCACTGCCGCGCCTCACGCCCAGCCAGGCTTCGATGCGCAGGGCCATTTCAGGGGAGATGGCGGTGCGGCGATTCAGCACACGCGACAGGGCCACACGTGACACGCCAAGTTGCTCGGCGGCCGGGGTCACATTCAGGCCCAGCGCGGGCAGCACATCGTCGCGCAGCGTCAGGCCGGGGTGCGGGGAATTGAACATGCGCGCCATCGTTGCTTCTCACTTCTCAGGTCTGAACTCCCAGCCGGAGCCCGGTTGCGTTCAGCAGCGCCAGCAGCGTTTTCAGCGTCGGGTTGCCACGGGTCGACAGAGCGCGATAGACGCTCTCACGCGGGATGCCGGCGCGCTCGGCAACGTTGGCGATGCCCTGCGCTTCCGCTATCTGGCGCAATGCAGCCAGCAGGGTCGATTGCCCCCCAGGCAATTCGGCTTCTTCGAGTGCGGCGGCAAGGTACACGGCGGCAAACTCCGGGTCGGCCCTGAGCATGTCAACCACTGTTGCATCGTGCGAGCGGGCTGCCTTCAGGTTGCATTCCTTCGTTGCCAGTCTTGCCACTACCCCAGGGCGGCGGCGATATCGGCGCGCTGGCGCCGCTTGTCGCCGCCCACAAGCAGCAGCAGCACGCGCCGGCCTGCCATCGCGTAGTACACGCGGTAACCCGACCCCCAGTCGGTGCGCAACTCCCAGACACCCCCATCGAGGGGCTTGCAGTCGCCGAAGTTGCCGGCAGCCATGCGCTGCACTCGCACCAGCACCCGCGCACGGGCCTGTCGGTAGGCCAGCCCGGCAAGCCAACGGGCATAGGGCTCACTTCCGTCCTCGGCCTGATAGGTCTGGATATCGTGCATCGAGGCTGTGTATTATGCGTTACAGACCGGCAGGCACCAAGCCACCCATCGCGGGCCAGCAGCGGCAGCGGTCGCCGGGGGCGCAGTCAATGCCGTACTCTTTCAGAATCCACGCCTTGATGTGTTGTCGCCGACCGGAACTCAGCCACTTTTGAGGGCAGTGCCGACCCGGAAGTGAGCCTGGTGAACAAGCCAACCTGCTGCTTCTTTGTGCAGCAGAGGGTGAGGAGCGATCACCATGGACAGGATTGGCAGGATTCGGCGTTTGCATAGCCGGAAGAACAAGTCGGAACGCGCGCGTTCTGGCTGATGGAAGTACTGTCTCCTGAGCAGATCGCGCAGTACAGCCGCCTTCGCGGCGACTGAATACGAGAGCGGTTCGACCCCGCACACGGCGCCAGCGTCCACCACGGCCGCGGCATCGACGGCACCTTCGCCCGGAGTGCAACGGCTGCCCCGGGACGGGTCGGTATCCTGCACGGCAACACGGCGTGAACGCCTTGGCTCTTCATCGGTCGAACGCCGGGGATCGACACCCCACGAATGCCTGTGATGCCCACACCCCTTGCCACCCTCGTCCTCCGCCGCCTGCTCCCGGCCGCCATGCTTGCAGCGTGGGCAGCAGCGGCGGCGCCGGCCTGGGCGCTGGAGCCGTTCGCCGCCGATTACCGCGCTACCCACTTGGGCATGTCGGCGGACGGCAGCATGACGGTCGAACCGCAAGGCGTTGATCGCTGGAAGTACACGTTGAAGATCGCCAACCGCTTCGTGCAGTTGACACAGATCACCGTCTTCGAAGACCTCGCCGGCCAGTGGCGGCCGCTGTCGGGCACCGACGCGTCGCTGCTGCTGGTGAAGTCCATCCACCGCCATGCGACCTACGACTGGGCACGCTCAGAAGCGCGCTGGAGCGGCGATGTGAAGCCCGAACGGGCGGGCCCGGTGGCGCTGCAGGACGGAGACGTCGACGGCCTGCTGATGAATCTGGTGATCGCGCGCGACGTGCCTGCCGGCAAACCGCTGCGCTACCGGCTGGTCGACGAAGGCCGGGCGAAACCGATGGAATTCGCCTTCGCCGGCAAGGAAACCATCAACGTCGACGGCAAGCCCCGGCCAGCGACCAAGGTGGTGAATGTCAGCGGCAACAGGGAGATGCTGGTCTGGATCGTCGAAGGATTGCCCTTCCCCGCGCGCGTCCTGCAGCGCAAGAACGGCAAGGACGAGATCGACCTGAGGATCGTCTCGGTGCGACAGGCTCCTGCCGGTCGGCGGTAGTGCGTTCGTGATAGTGCGTTCGGCGTTGGTGCGTTCGGCGATGGTGCGTCGGCTGTACATGGCGGCCCTGAGGCAGCTCTGGCAGCCCGGGCGGCCAGCAGTCGCGGGCGAAGGGGCTTGCGCCTCACCTTATGCTCACGCACTGAACCGCCGATGAGAGTCCTCTTCCTTCTGCTGCTGGCGCTGGCCAGCCTGACCCCCGCTGCGGCGCAGCAGCTCACCGTGGCCGCGGCCGCCAGCCTGACGGAGGCCATGCAAGACGTGGCGCGTGCCTTCGAAGCCGCGCGGCCCGGCGTCAGCGTGCAGTTGGAGCTCGGCGCCTCGGGCACGCTGCTGCACGACATTGCCAGCGGCAAACCCGCCGACGTGTTCGCCAGCGCCGACGCCGACACGCTGGCGCGCGGCATCCAGCGCCGGCTGCTGCTGGCCGAGGCGCAGCGTGAGTTCGCCACCAATGCGCTGGTGCTGGTCGTGCCGACCGACCGCAGCTCGCCGGTGCAGCGCCTGCAGGACCTGTCGCGGCCCGAGATCCGGCGCATCGCCATGGGTCGCACGGCCACCGTTCCGGCCGGGCGTTATGCCAAGCAGGCCATCGACGCGCTGCGGTTGTGGCCGGCGCTGCAGCAGAAGATCGTGTTCGGCGACAGCGTTCGCGCAGTGCTCGAAGCCGTGGCCAGCGGCGACGCCGACGCCGGCTTCGTCTACGCCACCGACGTGGCCCTGGCTGGCAAGCGAGTGCGCGTGGTGCAGACGCTGACGGTGCAGACGCCGATCCGCTACCCCGCCACGGTGGTGGCCGGCAGCCGCAACCAGGCGCTGGCGCGCGAATTCATCGCCTTCCTCAACCAGCCACCGGCACGCGAGCTTTTCAATCGCCACGGCTTCGGCGCGCCCTGACCGGGCGGCCGACACAGGTACGTTCCTTCGGAATCGAACCCGCGTCCGCAGACAAGTCGAGGACGCGTTGCGGCCAACCCAAGTTGGCCACCAAATTTGCACCCAATTGCACCCATTCCAGGCGTGCGCCTGATCTCGCATTTCTCCCGCGCGGTGAATACAGTGCTCAATCGACGCATCATGTGCGGCAAATAACTTGCGCCTTCAGGGCATGCACCCCGCAATCTCAGCATGCGAAGCGGCTATTACACCGACGACTGGCAGGCCAGCGACTGGCCAAGTCGTTGGCCGACGTCAGCCGCGCCCAGGGTGTGTTGATGGGACGACTGGCCGACGTCGGCATGGCCCTGCGCGACCAGGAAGGCCTGACGGTGTTGACCGAGGACGTCATCAAGACCAGCGAGATCGAGGGCGAGCAGCTCAACGTCGAGTCCGTGCGATCGTCCATTGCCCGCCGCCTCGGCGTCGACATCGGTGCGCTGGCCCCAGTGGACCGTCACGTCGAAGGCGTGGTCGAGATGGTGCTCGACGCCACGGCCAACTGCAGCGCGCCGGTCACCCGGGAGCGCTTGTTCGGGTGGCACGCGGCGCTCTTCCCCACTGGCAATTCGGGCCTGCTACGGATCAACGTGGGCCGTTGGCGCGACGACGCCACCGGGCC
>JAABPT010000128.1 GCA_011391855.1 Burkholderiales bacterium | reverse complement strand
CTGATCGACCGACCGAGCAAGCGGGCGAGCGCGCCGCGTGGCTCGGCGCAGCCATGCGCGCGGTTCGTTCCCATCGGTGCCCGGGTCGGCAGGCCCGGGCCCGCCCGTGGTCGCCCTGAACCGCGGGCCTGCCGTGCCCGCCGGGCTGGCCGCCGCCGGTGTTTCACCCGCCGATGCCGCGCTCAAGCTGCCCGCCGGGCCAGCCGATATATGGGCAGGTCTGACACCGAAACACACTGCGCCCCACCATGTACCCGACTCCCGCTTTCCGCCCGAACAGCGCTGCACGGAACTGCGGCCTGTACCAGCAGGTCCATCTCGACAGCCAGGTGCATGGCGACGCTTCGCCGCACCAGATGGTGACGATGCTTTTCGACGGTCTGTTCGAGTCGCTGGCGCACGCCCGCGGCGCTTTGCGGGCCAACGACGTCGCCGCCAAGGGCCGCGCCATCGGCCGCGCCGTGCGCATCGTCGACGAAGGCCTGCGTTCGGCGCTCAACCTGCAACAGGGCGGCGCCCTGGCGCGCGACCTGCACGACCTCTACGCCTATGTCACGGCACGCCTGACCCACGCCAATCTGAAGAACGACGAAGGCGCGCTCGAAGAGTGCGCCGCGCTGATGACGCCGGTGCGCGAGGCCTGGGCCTCCATCCGCACGCAAGCCGATGCACTCCGCGGCGCCTGAACGCCCGCTCCCGAACCCATCGAACAGGGCCTCGCCAATGCACCCCGAACTGCTGAACTACTACGAAGCCATCGAACTCGCCAGCACCGACATGCTGGCAGCCGCCCGCGCCGGCCACTGGGACGAGGTGGTCAAGCTCGAAGGCGCCTGCGTGCTGCTGATCAGCCAGCTCAAGCACGCCGCGCAGCAGCCCGCCGAGGCCAGCATCGCCGAGCAGGCGGTGGCGCGCGAGGCGGCCCAGCTCAAGTCGCGGATCATGCAGCGCATCCTGGTCAACGACGCCGAGATCCGCCACCTCGCCGAGCCCTGGCTGCAGGAGCTGGGCGACACGCTGGCCGGGCGCCGGCAGACGCTGCACTGAGCGGCGCAGGAGCGCGCGATGTTCGAAGACACCCGACCCGCCGAACTGGACGCTGCAGGCGATGCCGACGCCTGGGCCGCCTTCCGTGTCAGCCCGGAAACCGAACGCCTGCGCGTGCTGCGCGACCTGCGCGACCAGAGCGTGCCCGTGATGCTGAACAGCCCTGGCGGGGCCACGCTCACGACCACGCTGTGGGCACTGGACGCGGCGCAACGGCGCCTGACCTTCAATATGGACGGCAACCCGCCACAGCTGGCGCGGCTGGTGGAGTGCGACGAGGCGGTGGCGGTGGCCTACATCGACGCCGTCAAACTGCAATTCGACCTGCACGGGCTGGTGCTCGTGCGCGGGGCCACCGTCAGTGCCTTGCAGTGTGCGTTGCCGGGTGAGGTGTACCGCTTCCAGCGCCGCAACGCCTACCGCGTGCGCCCCTCCGAGCGGCATGCGCCGGTGGCCCATCTGCGCCATCCTTCGATGCCGGAGATGAGGCTGGCCCTGCGCGTGCTCGACGTCAGCATTGGCGGTTGCGCGCTCTGGCTGCCGGCCGACGTGCCACCGCTCCAGGCCGGCACGCTGCTGGGCGAGTTGCGCGTGGCGCTCGACGCCGAAACCCTGTTCTCGGCAGCCGTCACGCTGCACCACGTTTCGTCACTGGGGGGGCCCGATCGCGGGTCCGACCCGGGCGCGGCCGGCGGCCGCGGCGGCGTGCGGCTGGGCTGCGAATGGCAGTCGCTGGCGCCTGGTGCCGAACGCGTGCTGCAGCGCTGGATCGACCAGGCGCAGAAGCGCCGCCGCATGCTGACCCTGGAATGAACGCCGAGGCCATGCCCGAAGCAAATGCGCGCCGCGCCCGCCGCGCCCGACCGCCCGCAGGCGGTGGGCACCCGGGTGCCCGGCCGCGCCCGACGGAGCTGCGCGCCTGCGGCCCGCGGGGCTTCACGCTGGTCGAGCTGTGCATGGCCACGGCCGTGGCCGCCGTGCTGGCCGCCGTCGCCCTGCCCGCCTACCGCAGTCAGCAACTTCAGGCCGGTCGCGTGGACGCCGTGGCGGCCCTGACGCGCCTGCAGCAGGCGCAGGAACAACACCGTTCGGCGCATGGCCTGTATGCCGGCCAGCTGGGCGCGCTGCGCGGCGTGGGCGCCGTCAGCCCGCAGGGCCGCTACAGCGTGGCGCTGGCACTGACCGGTGCCGAGGCCTACCGCGCCACCGCCACGGCCCGGCCCGACGGCCCCCAGGCCGGCGACCACGCCTGCGCCGCCCTCACCCTGGACGTGGTGCAGGGCTTTGCGCAAACCGGCCCCACGGCCCGCTGCTGGCAGCGTTGAAGACGGCCATGACTTCACCCCTGGAAACGCCCGGCTTCACCTTGCTGGAACTCGTCATCACGCTGGCCGTGCTGGCCGTGCTCAGCACGCTGGCGCTGCCGTCGCTGGGCAGCCACGTCGACCGCGGGCGCCTCGTCGGCACCGCCGAGCTGCTGGCCGCCGACCTGGCCGACGCGCGTTTCGAGGCCGCCCGCCAGGGCCGCCCGTTGCACGTGGTGGCGCACGGCGGCAGCCAGTGGTGCTGGAGCGTGGCCACCGCTCCCGGCTGTGGCTGCGCAACGCCCGAGGCCTGCCAATTGAAGACGGTGCAGGCCAACGACCACCCGGGCGTGAACCTGCTCGACCCGTTCTCGGTGCAGCTCCACCCCGGCGGCGAAGCCAACGGCCAGCCGGGGCGGCTGCAAGGCCGTCAGGGCCAGCGGCTGCGCGTGGCCCTGACACCCCTGGGACGCGCCCGCATCTGCGCCGAGACACCCGCCCCCGCCGCCCACACGGGGCGCTACCCGCCATGCTGAAGCGACTCCGCATCCGCGAACGCCTGCGCCATGCCGCCTGGCCCGCCGGCCTGGCCGGGGCCGTGCTTGCGCTGGCCGGCGTGACGCTGGCCATCGACCGCCAGGCCGACCGGCATCTCCTGGCCGACGCCGAGCGTGCGGCCAAGGGCTGGGCCCGGCATATCGCCGTCAACGTGCCCGATATCGACCTCCTCTTCAGTGGCGAGCGGCCGACACCGCAAGCCCAGGAGCGACTGACTGCCTTGCGAAATACGGCGGGCCTGTTTCGCTTCAAGCTCTACGACCCCGAAGGCGATCTGCAGCTGGTCTCGGACTCGGTGGGCACGACGCCCCGGCCCGAGGACCGCCTTGCCGAGGGCCGCGACAAGGCCTTGCGCGCTGCGCGCGGCGGCGCCAGCGTGGTGGAACTTCACCGTGGTGATGCTGGCCGGCCGGCGGTCTACTCCGAGGCCTATGTGCCGGTGCTGCATGGCCGCCAGGTCATTGGCGTGATCGAGGTCTACCTGGACCAGACCGATGTCGCGCTCACCACCGCCGCGTCGTTCCGGGCCGCTGCGCTGACCGCCAGTTCGGCGCTCGGACTGGTGTTCCTGGTCGGCGCGCTGGCCTGGGGCTGGCGTGCGCGCCAGCACCGCGACAACGAGCGCCGCGTGCAGTTCCTGTCGCGCCACGACGTGCTCACGGGGGCTTTGAACGCCGGCCACTTCCGCGACGCGCTGGCCCGCGCCTGCGGCGAGCAGGCGACCGGGGTCCCGGGTCTGGCGGTGTTGTGCATCGACCTCGACCGCTTCAGCGACGTCAACGACGCCCATGGCCGGGCGCACGGCGACCGCCTGCTGCGCCTGGTGACGGAGCGACTGGTCGGCGTGCTGCGCGGCGACGACCTGCTGACGCGGCTGGCCGGCGACCGCTTCGCGGTGTTGCAGCGCGAAGTGGCCGACAGCCAGTCGGTCAAGGGATTGGCGCAGCGCATCGTCGACAGCCTGGCGCAACCGTACGCGATCGCCGGCGCGGGCAGTCGCCTGGTCGTGACCGCCAGCGTCGGCGCTGCCATTCGCGGCGTCGACGGCGACGACGCCGACAGCCTGCTGCACAACGCCGAGCTGGCGCTGCAACGTGCCAAGGGCATCGGCTCCGGCTCCTGGAGCTTCTACGACGCTGCGCTCGACGGCGCCTTGCAGGAGCGCCGCGCCCTGGCGCACGACCTGAGGGAAGCCCTCGCGCAGGGCACGCTGGAGTTGCATTTCCAGCCGCTGTTCGCAGCTCGCGGCAGCGTGCTGACCGGCTACGAGGCGCTGGCGCGCTGGCCGCACCCGACGCGCGGCCTGGTGCCGCCTTCCGAATTCATACCCGTGGCCGAGGAAACCGGGCAGATCGAGGCGCTGGGCCGCTGGGTGCTGCACACGGCCTGCCGCGAGGCCGCCGGCTGGCCCGGGAGCTTGTCGGTGGCGGTGAACCTGTCGCCGGCGCAGTTCCGGCGCGAAGGCGCCATTGCTGCCGAGGTGCAGGCGGCGCTGGCTGCTTCGAGCCTGGCGCCTTCGCGCCTGGAGCTGGAGATCACCGAGTCGCTGCTCATGAACCACACCGAGCAGGTGCTGGACGCGCTGCGTGCGCTGCAGGCCATGGGCGCGCGCATCGCGATGGACGACTTCGGCACCGGCTACTCCAGCCTGGCCTATCTGTGGCGCTTCCCGTTCGACAAGCTCAAGATCGACCGCGCCTTCACGCAAGGCCTGGGCGGCGACGGCAAGGTCGACGCCATCGTGCACTCGATCGTGACGCTGGCGCACTCGCTGGCCATCCGCGTCAATGCCGAGGGCGTGGAGACCGAAGCCCAGCGGCAGGCACTGGCACGGCACGGCTGCGACGAGCTGCAGGGCTTCCTGCTCGGCCGGCCACGGCCGGCCGGCGGTTTGCTGCACCGGGCGCAGGGTCAGGCTGTGACGTCGGTGACGACGCAAGCGCCGGTGGAAGTGGTGGTGGCGGAACCGGCTGCCGTACTTCACCCCGCCGCGGCCGCCTGCTGAAGCCGCGGCGCCGTGGTGCGCGCACGGGCCGCCGCGGGGCCGTTCAGACTTGCATGTTCATGACTTCGCTGTAGGCCTGCACCAGCCGGTTGCGCACCTGCAGCGTGGCCTGGAAGCCAAGCTGCGATTTCTGCATCGCGAGCATGGTTTCCTCCAGGCTCACCGCCGGGTTGTCCAGGCTCACTTCGCGCTGCAGCCGCTGGGCCTCGAACTGGGTCTGGCTCACGCCCTTCAGTGCGTCGGCCATGGCGGCGCGAAAGCCGCCGGGCACGGCACCGGCGGCGCCAGCGGCGCTGGCGGAGCCGACGTCGGTGTGGGCGCGCGGTGTGCCGTCGGCACGCAGCCCGGCACGCGCGAGCGCCTGCTGGAAGTCGAAGGGCTGAAGCCGGAGGTCTGACATGGCACGGTCACTGTAGGCCGGGCCCCACCCGCCCGATGGCGCGAACAGGCAAGCCTTCGCCTTCCTTCTCGCGCCACCGCTGCGGGGTCGGCGGCCAACAATGCCGCCAACGCCGGACGAACCCCGGACGAACCCCGGAAGATCAGCCGCCCCAGCCCATGGACCACGCCGTCACGCCGCTCATACCCACCCCGCTCGTCCCCGCCACCCCCGGCCTCGGCGCCCGCTGGCAGGCCATGCCGGCGCGCACGCAGACGCTGGCCTTGCTGGGCGTGGCCGCCCTGGCCGTGGTGCTGGTGGCGCTGTGGGCCGGCGCGCGTGAAGGCGAATGGCGCGTGCTGTTTCCCCAGCTTTCGGAAAAGGACGGCGGCCAGGTCATCGACCGCCTGGCGCAGTTGAACGTGCCCTACCGCTTTGCCGAAGGCGGCTCGGCGCTGCTGGTGCCGGCTTCCCGCGTGCACGAACTGCGCATGAAGCTGGCCGCTGCCGGCCTGCCCAGCGGCGCCGCCGGCGGTGCTGCCGGCTACGAA